>JAEKLQ010000088.1 GCA_019509785.1 Fibrobacterota bacterium
GTCTTTCCTATCACGGACATCAAGGAGATGTACTCCCTCGAATTCGAGGGCTATTCCCTGGGCGTCCCCAAATACTCCCTCATCGAGTGCCAGAAGCGGGGCATGACCTATGCCGCCCCCCTCAAGGCCACCCTTTCCCTCAACATCTTCGAGGGCGAAGGCGAAGAACGCAAGTTCACCGAGAAGATCACCAATGACGTGTACATCGGCGATCTCCCGCTCATCACCCAGAACGGCACGTTCATCATCAATGGCGCGGAACGCGTCATCGTGTCGCAGTTGCACCGCTCGCCCGGCGTAAGCTTCGACGAAGAGACCCATCCCAACGGCAAGCGCTTGCTCAAGGCGCGCGTGATCCCGTATCGCGGATCGTGGGTGGAGTTCCTCGTGGACGTGAACGAGGCGATGTACATCAACATCGATCGCCGCCGCAAGATCCCGGCCACCATCCTCCTGCGCGCCATCGGATTTTCGCGCAACCAGGACCTGGTCAAGCTTTTCTACGAATCCGAAGACCTGGCCGTCACCAAGGAATACGCCTCCCTCGAGGACAAGGTGCTCTTCGAGGACCTGGTCGACAAGGACACCGGCGAGATGATCGCCGAATCCAATACCGTCATCACCCCCGTGCTCGCCAAGAAAATCAGCGAGCTGGGCTTCAAGAAGGTGAAGATCATCAAGGGCGTGGAGAGCAATCCCGTCCTGCACAACACGCTTTCGGCCGATCCCACCTCGAACGAGGAAGAGGCCCTGTTCCGCATCTACTCCCTGATCCGCCCCGGAGATCCGCCCAACGTGGCCACCGCCCGGACCTTGCTCGAACGCCTGTTCTTCGACGACAAGCGTTATGACTTGGGCGAAGTGGGCCGCTACCGCATGAACTCGCGCCTGAAGCTCAAGGTCCCCATGGACACCATGGTCATGACCAAGGACGATTTCATCGCTATCATGCGCTACCTGGTCTCCCTGTTCCTTCAGGAAGGCTACCTGGACGATATCGATCATCTGGGCAACCGCCGCGTCCGGTCGGTGGGCGAGCTGCTGGGCAACCAGTTCAGCCTCGGCCT
Source organism: Fibrobacterota bacterium (assembly GCA_019509785.1). Taxonomy (NCBI): domain Bacteria; kingdom Pseudomonadati; phylum Fibrobacterota; species Fibrobacterota bacterium. Next base: position 1,068 of record JAEKLQ010000088.1, read on the forward strand.
CACCCGCATGGCGCGCACGATCCGCGAGCGTTTGTCGCTGCGCGATACGGAAGAACTGACCCCTCAGGATCTGGTCAACGCCCGTACGGTTTCGACGGTCATCTCCACGTTCTTCGGCAGCAGCCAGCTCTCGCAGTTCATGGATCAGATGAATCCGCTGGCCGAGTTGACCCACAAGCGCCGCATGTCGGCCTTGGGACCGGGCGGCTTGACCCGCGAACGCGCCGGCTTCGAAGTGCGCGACGTGCATCATTCCCACTACGGGCGCCTGTGCCCGATCGAAACGCCGGAAGGCCCGAACATCGGCCTGATCTCCTCCTTGGCCGCCTATGCCAAGGTGAACCAGTTCGGCTTCATCGAAACCCCTTACCGCAAGGTGAAGAATGGCGTGGTCTCCGACGAGGTCACCTACCTCACCGCCGATCAGGAAGACGATTATTACGTGGCGCCCGCTTCGACCATCATCGACGCCAAGAATAAGTTCGTGAACGAATTCGTGATCGCGCGTAAGCAGGGCGAATTCCCGCTGGTGCCCCGCGACCAGGTGCAGCTCATGGACGTGAGCCCCAAGCAACTGGTCTCCATCGCCGCCGGCCTCATTCCGTTCCTGGAACATGATGACGCCAACCGCGCCTTGATGGGCTCCAACATGCAGCGCCAGGCCGTGCCTTTGCTTGTCCCCGATTCCCCCTACGTGGGAACCGGCCTGGAAGGCAAGGCCGCCTACGATTCCGGCGCCATGGTGACGGCCCTCCATGCGGGCGTGATCCATGCCGTGGACGCGCGCACCATCGTGGTCAAGCGCGAAGAAGCGGGCAAGCTGGTCACCGACTTCCTGGACGTGCCCGAGTACGATACCTATACGCTGCGCAAGTTCGAACGTTCCAACCAGGATTCCTGCATCAACCAGCGCGTGCTGGTGAACGTGGGGGACGCGGTCAAGAAGGGCCAAGTCCTCGCCGACGGCTCCAGCACGTCGCAAGGCGAGCTGGCCTTGGGCAAGAACATCCTGATCGGGTTCCTTCCCTGGAACGGCTACAACTACGAAGATGCCATCATCATCTCCGAAGAGCTGTCCAAGAAGGACACCTTCACCTCGATCCATATCGAGGAGTACGAACTGGAAGTGCGCGACACCAAGCGCGGACCGGAAGAGCTGACGCGGGAAATCCCCAACGTTTCGGAAGAATCGTTGCGGAACCTGGACGAGAGCGGCATCATCCGCGTGGGCGCGGAAGTGGAAGCGGGCGACATCTTGGTTGGAAAAGTGACGCCTAAAGGCGAGACCGAGCTTTCCCCGGAAGAACGCCTGTTGCGCGCCATCTTCGGCGAGAAGGCCGGCGACGTTCGCGATAGCTCCCTGAAGGCTCCTCCGGGCATGAAGGGCATCGTCGTCGAAACCCGCGTGTTCTCCCGCAAGGAACGCGATAAGAAGACCAAGAAGAGCGATAAGGACCGGATCGACGAGTTGCGCGCGACCATGAGCGCCCGCATCCAGGAGATCACCCAGGCCCGCGACAAGAAGCTGCTCGAGCTCTTGGACGGCAAGGACTCGCAGGAGATCCGCGACGGATCGACCAACGAGCTGATCCAGGGCAAGGGCAAGAAGTTCAACGACAAAGTGCTACAGAAGATCAACTTCTCCGACGTGAACATCCCCGACGGGCTGACCACGGACGAGAAGGCCAACACTACGGCCGAGAAGGTGCTGCACAGCGCCAACGAGATGATCTTCCGCCTGGAAGACGAGCTGGACAAGGAGATCGACAAGATCATCCGCGGCGACGAACTGAAGCCCGGCGTGCTGCAACTGGTCAAGATCTATATCGCCAAGAAGCGCCGCATCGCGGTGGGCGATAAGATGGCGGGCCGCCACGGCAATAAGGGCGTCATTTCCAAGATCGTTCCGGTCGAAGATATGCCTTTCATGCCCAATGGCCAGCCGGTGCAGATCCTGCTCAATCCCCTCGGCGTGCCTTCGCGTATGAACGTGGGACAGGTCTTGGAGACGCATTTGGGCTGGGCGGCGCAAGCCCTCGGCATCAAGATCGCCACCCCCGTCTTCGACGGCGCGAGCTACGAGGACATCATCGTCGCCTTGAAGGAGGCCAAGCTGCCGCCATCCGGCAAGACCGTGCTGTTCGACGGCCGTACCGGCGAGCGCCTCATGAACGAGGTGTGCGTGGGCGTCATGTACATGCTGAAGCTGGGCCACTTGGTGGACGACAAGATCCACGCCCGTTCCATCGGCCCGTACTCCCTGGTCACCCAGCAGCCGCTGGGCGGCAAGAGCCAGTTCGGCGGCCAGCGCTTCGGCGAAATGGAAGTGTGGGCGCTGGAAGCCTACGGCGCGGCCTATACGCTGCAGGAAATGCTCACGGTCAAGTCCGATGACGTCATGGGCCGCTCGAAGATCTACGAGTCCATCGTCAAAGGCGAGAACGCGCCGCGTCCCGGCGTGCCCGAGTCCTTCAACGTGTTGATCAAGGAAATGCAGGCGCTTTGCCTCGATGTCAAGTTCATGCAAGAAGAAGAGGAGCTGGTATAATGAACGAGTTTTTCGAAAACTCCTCCGAAGCCCAAGACAAAGAAGCCATCAGCATCCAGCTCGCGTCCCCCGACGTGGTGCGCGGCTGGTCCTATGGCGAAGTCACCAAGCCCGAGACCATCAACTACCGGTCGTTCAAGCCCGAGAAGGATGGTCTGTTCTGCGAACGCATTTTCGGACCGGTGAAGAACTGGGAATGCTCGTGCGGTAAGTACAAGCGCATCCGCTATCGCGGCGTGGTTTGCGACCGTTGCGGCGTGGAAGTGACCCATTCCAAGGTGCGCCGCGAGCGCATGGGCCATATCGAATTGGCCGTGCCCGTCGTGCACATCTGGTTCTTCAAGTCGCTTCCGTCGGTCATTGGCAGCCTGCTCGGCATGTCGGTCACCAACCTCGAACGCGTCATCTATTATGAATCCTACATCGTCCTCGATCCGGGCGACACCGACCTCAAGCTCGGCCAGCTCATTTCGGAAGACGAGTACATCGATCTCGAGGACGAAGGCCGCCATTTCGACGCCAAGATGGGCGCTTCGGCCATTAAGCAGCTCCTCGCCGAGCTGAATCCCGAGACCCTGTCCGGCGACATGCGCCGCCGCATCAAGGACGAGACCAGCTCCCAGCGTAAGCAGGATCTGCTCAAGCGCCTCAAGGTCGTGGAAGCCTTCCGCAAGAGCCCGAACCGTCCCGAGTGGATGGTCCTGGACGTGCTGCCGGTCATCCCGCCCGACTTGCGCCCCCTCGTTCCCCTGGAAGGCGGCCGTTTCGCCACCTCCGATCTGAACGATCTGTATCGCCGCGTCATCAACCGCAACAACCGGTTGAAGAAGCTGATCGACATCAAGGCTCCCGAAGTCATCTTGCGCAACGAAAAGCGCATGCTCCAGGAAGCGGTGGACGTGTTGTTTGACAACGGCCGCCGCACCTTCTCGGTCAAGGGCGAAAACCGCCGTCCTCTGAAGTCGCTGTCCGAATTGCTGAAAGGCAAGCAGGGCCGCTTCCGCCAGAACCTGCTGGGCAAGCGCGTCGATTATTCCGGCCGTTCCGTGATCGTGGTGGGCCCGGATCTCAAGATCCACCAGTGCGGCCTGCCCAAGCCCATGGCCCTCGAGCTGTACAAGCCTTTCATCATCCAGAAGCTGGAAGAGAAGGGCTTCGTGCACACCGTGAAGTCGGCCAAGAAGTTCGTGGAAAAGGAACGTCCCGAGGTGTGGGACATTCTCGAGGAGATCATCGAAGATCACCCCGTCCTCCTGAACCGCGCCCCCACCTTGCATCGTCTGGGCATCCAGGCTTTCTATCCCAAGCTGGTGGAAGGCAAGGCCATCCGCCTGCATCCGCTGGTCTGTACCGCCTTCAACGCCGATTTCGACGGCGATCAGATGGCCATCCACTTGCCGCTCTCCTTCGAGGCGCAGCTGGAATGCCGCATCCTGATGATGTCGTCCAACAACATCCTGCATCCCGCCTCGGGCCAGCCCATCGCGGTGCCCTCGCAGGATATCGTGCTCGGTTGCTACTACCTGACGGCCATGAAGACCAAGGGCAAGGGCGCCGGCAAGATGTTCTCCAGCGTGGACGAAGCCGTGGCCTGCCTGGAAGCGGGCGGCGTGGAACTCCACGTGCCGGTCAAGATCAAGATGGACGGCGTGATCATCGAAACCTCGGTGGGCCGCGCCATCCTGAACCAGGTCATCCCCAAGGAACTCGGCTTCATCAACAAGAGCTTCGACAAGAAGACCATCTCGGCCACCATCGATCGGTATTTCCGTATCGCCGGCAACGAGAAGACTTGCTTGTTCCTGGACGCCATCAAGGAGACCGGCTTCAAGTGGGCCACCAAGGGCGGCATGACCGTTTCCATCAACGACATGATCATCCCGCCCGAGAAGTACGAGATGATCAAAGGCACCAAAATCAAGGTGGACAAGGTCTCGGAACTGTACGAGAACGGCGTCATCACCGACGGCGAGCGCTATAACCAGGTCATCGACTTGTGGTCGCATACCACCAACGACGTGGCCACCCTCGTGTACGAAAAGCTGTCCCAGGACCGCGACGGGTTCAATCCCGTGTACATGATGGCGGTGTCGGGCGCCCGCGGTTCCCGCGAGCAGATCAAGCAGCTCTCGGGCATGCGCGGCCTGATGGCCAAGCCCCAGAAGAAGATCACCGGGCACGAAATCATCGAGAACCCGATTCTCTCCTGCTTCCGCGAAGGCCTGAACGTGCTGGAGTACTTCATCTCCACCCACGGCGCCCGTAAGGGTCTGGCCGATACGGCCTTGAAGACGGCCGATGCCGGCTACCTGACCCGCCGCTTGGTGGACGTGGCCCAGGACGTGGTCGTGAACGAAGAGGATTGCGGCACCGTACTCGGCCTCGATATGACCGATACGATGGAAGGCGAAGACGTGGTCGTCCCGCTGTCCGACAAGATCCTCGGCCGCGTGGCATGCGACGATGTTTATCATCCCGTCAGCGACGACGTGATCAGCCATGCCGGCGAGCTCTTCGACGAAGTCATGGCCGAGAAGATCAAGCTGGCCGGCATCGAAAGCGTCAAGGTGCGCTCGGTGCTGACTTGCGAAGCCATCAAGGGCGTCTGCGGCAAGTGCTACGGCCGAAACCTGGCCAACGGCCGCATGATCGACATCGGCGAAGCCGTAGGCGTCATGGCCGCCCAGTCCATCGGCGAGCCGGGCACCCAGCTGACCTTGCGCACCTTCCACATCGGCGGCGCGGCTTCGCGCATGACCGCGGAATCGGTGAAGAAGGCCAAGTGGGATTCCAAGATCGCGCTCCGCGACGTGGAAACCGTCACAAACCGCAAAGGGGAAGAAGTGGTGGTCTCCCGCTCGGGCGAAATGTCCCTGCTGGACGATCACGGCATCACCAAGGTACGCTACGTGGTGCCCTACGGCGCCCTCCTGAAAGTGAAGGACGGCGATAAGATCAAGGCCGGGACCTTGCTGTTCGAATGGGATCCGTACAACATCCTGATCATCACCAAGTCGGCCGGCAAGGTCGAGTTCGACGGACTCAAAGAAGGCGTTACCTTCATCACCGAGTACGATGACACCACCGGCATGGAACGCCTGCGCGTCATCCGCGACAAGCGCGCCAAGCTGCATCCGCACGTGGTCATCATGAGCGAGGACGGCAAGACCAAGCTCGGCCGCTACGCGGTTCCCGAGAACGCCTACTTGCAGTTCAAGGACGGCGCCGCGGCCCATGCGGGCGAGGCCATCGTGAAGATCGCGCGCGCCGCGGGCAAGACCCGCGACATCACCGGCGGTCTTCCCCGCGTGGCCGAGCTCTTCGAGGCGCGCCGCCCGAAGGCTCCCGCCGTGGTCACCGCCATCGACGGCATCGTCGAGTTCGGGGACGTGGAACGCGGTCAGCAGCGCATCATGATCGAGGACGGCGAGGTGAAGGAATCCTACCTGATCCCGCGCGGCAAGCACGTGACGGTGCATCCGGGCGACCGCGTGCGCTCGGGCGACAAGCTGTGCGACGGCCCCATCGATCCGCATGACATCCTGCAGATCGCCGGCGACGCCGCCGTGCAGCGTTACCTTGTGGAAGAAATCCAGGCCGTGTACCGCCTCCAGGGCGTGACCATCTCGGACAAGCATATCGAGTGCATCGTCCGCCAGATGTTGCGCAAGGTGGCGGTGGAACAGCCCAACGACACCGAGCTCTTGGAAGGGGAGGAAATCTCCAAGGCCAGGATTCGCGCGGAGAACGCTCGCGTGCAGGCCCAGGGCTTGCGCCCGGCCAGCTTCCGCCCGATGTTGCTTGGCATCACCAAGGCCTCCTTGGCGACGGACAGCTTCATTTCGGCCGCGTCCTTCCAGGAAACCACCAAGGTCTTGACCAACGCCGCCATCGCCGGCAAGATCGATACCTTGGAAGGCCTGAAGGAAAACGTCATCATGGGCCGCCTGATCCCTTCGGGAACCGGCAATCCCATGGTGAACGCCCTGCGCATCCGCGACTTGGACGCCGAGTCCGAGGAAGCCCATGCGCTGGCCGAAGTGGGCCAAGCCTCGGCGGGTTCGGGCGACGGCCCGATGCAGCCCGCGGAAGGGGAGCCCAGCGCGGCATGATTTGGGCCGGGAGCGGACGGAAATCCGCTCCCGGTTTCTCAAATTCCCCTGGGAAACGGCCTAACGCCTTGACGGTTCACGAGATATTCAGCTAACTTTCACCACCTCACGAGAAAAAAACGGAGAAGTCCCAACAGTGCCGACTATCAGCCAATTGATCCGCAAGGGGCGCATTAAGCAAAGCGCCAAGAGCAAGGCCCCGGCCTTGATGGGCAGCCCGCAAAAGCGCGGCGTCTGCACCCGCGTGTACACCACCACGCCGAAGAAGCCCAACTCCGCCTTGCGGAAGATCGCCCGCGTGCGGCTTTCCAATAAGATGGAAGTCACCTGCTACATCCCGGGTGAAGGCCATAACCTGCAAGAGCACTCCATCGTCCTTATCCGCGGCGGCCGCGTGAAGGACGTGCCCGGAGTGCGCTACCATATCATCCGCGGAACGCTGGATACCTCCGGCGTCGAAGGCCGCAAGCAGAGCCGTTCTCTGTACGGCGTGAAGAAGCCCAAGGCCGGCGCCGCCGCCGCACCCGCCAAGGGCGGCAAGAAATAATTACGGCTCAAGGAATATAGAGGAACACGATGTCTAGAAGAAAAAGAGCCGATAAGCGTAAGATTTACGGTGACCCCAAGTTCAATAGCACCTTGATCACCCAGTTCATGAACGTCGTCGTCAGCAAGGGCAAACGCTCCATCGCCGAAGACTTGGTCTACTCCGCCCTCGTCGAATTCAAGAAGAAGATCGGCGGCGAGGACGATGAGCTGACCCTGTTCAAGAACGCGCTCAACAACATCAAGCCGTCCTTGGAAGTGAAGTCCCGCCGCGTGGGCGGAGCCAACTACCAGGTCCCTGTGGAAGTGAATCCCACCCGCCGCACCGCCCTCGCGCTGCGCTGGCTGAAGGAATCGGCCCAAGGCCGTAATGAGAAGGACATGGCCCGCCGGCTGTCCGCCGAATTGGTCCAGGCCCTCAACAACGAAGGCAATGCGGTCAAGAAAAAGCAGGACATCCACCGCATGGCGGAATCGAATAAGGCCTTCGCGCACTTTAGGTGGTAAGACCAACCGCGGGCGCCATACGCCTGCCGTGGTGAACGGACTTCCGCGTATCGGCGGAAGCGTCGAAATCGGATAAAGAAAACCCCGGGGTTCAACCTGGGGTTTTTCTTTTCCGGCCTGCCCGGCCATCCGGCGTTATCCACCCTTCACCGGCACGCGCGATCCAAATTCGAACGAAGCGATCGTTCCTCGCCGCGGATGAAAAGTATCCGACGGATCGCGATCGGGAATCGGAGCGAAGAACCACATTTACTGGTTATATTTTCCGCGAACTGGCCATCCGCATCCAATACGCGGAGATGTCCGTGCAGATGGGGAAGATGGCGAGGCCGTACGCTAGTTGGATTCGGCCATGGTGCAAGGTTCCGGACCCGAGCGGTAAGCGGAACGTGAACAAGCCTAGTAAACCCCGGCTGCATTGCAAGAACGTCAACAACTGAAACGTGGTGACGGCGACAACGGAAGGATCGGAAACCCCGGGATGTTCCTCGGGGTTTTGCTTTTTTGGCAACACTGAAATCGTTACATCCCGAACAAGTCATACATCTTAACCTCGGGCCCGGGAAAACTCCTTCGGCCTTTTCAATGTGTGCCAATCTTCTGAACCTCCAACGAAAGGGAAAGTTGCGCATGAGAAACCCAGCCAACGCGCTGCTATGGGGCTCGCTGCTGATGCTATCGGCAGGAGCCCAAGCGGCCAAGACCAAGATCATCGACAATGGGGCGGATGCCGGAAAGAAGGTCATCGCCATCATCGGCGACGGATACAATTCGGCTCAGCAAACGCGCTACAACACCGACGTAACGAACTTCATCTCCAACGGGGTTTTCGGCCACGATTTCTACCAAGAGAACTCCAGCGCCTTCAACGTTTACCGGGTGAACCTCACCTCCGTGGACAGCACGGTGAGCACGCGGGTCTACGATGAGAAAGGCACGTCCACCGATCCGACGGATGACGTGATCCTCTCGACCACGATGCGCAATACGGCCCTCAAGTACATCTTCTCGGGCTCCTGGGCCCATTGCTGGGTCGAGCCATCGGCCCAAAGCGAGACCCTGATCCAGAATGCCCTCGCAGCCAACGTGCCAAACGCCGACTACGTCGTCATCCTGCTGAACAATCCCAACTACGGCGGTTGCGGCGGTAACGGGCGCCTGGTGGTGCCGCGCGGCATCGACTGGTCCGTGGTCGCGCATGAGATGGGTCACGGCATCGGCGGGCTCATGGACGAGTATACCGGCGGAGGGCCTTATACGGGCGGGTCGATCAACGGCGTGAATTGCACGACCGACCTGAATCGCGCGACCACATACTGGAAGCGTTTCATCGATCCGGCCACTGCCTTGCCCACCACCTTCGGCGGGACCATGGATGCGACCCGCTCGGTGGGCGCCTTCCCGGGTTGCGGCACCAAGGATTCCCAGATCTACCGGCCGGTTTCCAATTGCCGCATGAATTCCAATTCCCCGAACTACTGCCCGGTCTGCTATACCCATATCAAGAAGCTGCTCTACCCGGATTTGAACCAGACCTTCGATAATCCGCTGTACGCCGATTTTAGCGGTGACGGCAAGGAAGACATCGTGCTCAAGACCAGCCAGGAGCTCCACCTGTACCAAGCAACCGGGACCGCGCCCAATACCTTGGGCCTGGTCGGCGTGTACAACCACACCATCCCGGCCGGCACGGGCGGCGCGACCTGGACCATCAGCTCCGACGACTCGTTCTATCCCGGCGATTTCGACGGCGATGGCAAGACCGATTTGTACGTGATCACGGGCTTGAGCCAACCCACGCATAAGGTGGGATTGCTGAAATCCACGGGGACGGGCTACCAATGCATCAAGGTGTACTCTACTACCATCGGCACCTGGAACTTGAACCCCTATGACCGGGTCTACGTGGGGGATTTCAATGGCGATAAGAAGGCGGATCTCCTGTTGCAGGCCTTCATCAGCGGCAATCGCGTCGGCATGTTCACGAGCAGCGGTACCGGTTTGACCATGGCCATGAACCAAAGCAATTCCTGGTCGGGCTGGACCATGGGCGGCAATGACCGCTTCCTGTTGGGAGACTTCGACGGCGACGGCAAGACCGACATTTACGTCCAGAACTATTACGACTGGGGCGGCTCGAAATACGTCGGCATGCTCAAGTCCACCGGGACGAACTTCACGGTCGTGAAGGTATTCACCAATTCCCTTCCGGGCTGGACCATGGGATCGGTGGATCAATTGTACGTCGGCGATTTCGATGGCGATAAGAAGGCCGATCTTTTCGTGTGGAACAGCGGATACGATTGGGGCGGAACCTCTTACCTGGCCATGCTGAAGTCATCCGCCACCAACCTAGCCAACACCAATGAGTATTGGTCCAGCAGCAACTCCACCCCGGGTTGGTCCATTACCTCGGGCGATCAGTTCTACGTCGGGGACGCGAACAAGGATGGCAAAGCCGATCTCTACGTATTCAACACTTCCAATTGGGGCACTGAATACCTCGGCGCGATGATTTCCAGCGGGACTGCGCTTTCGGCCAATTGGGTGGCCGACTGGGTGGGTGGCTGGAACCTGGGTAGCGTCGATATCCTCCAGCCCGCGCGCTACGAAGGCGCCGCGGGGAAATCCGATCTCTATATCCACAATTCGGAATGGTTCGGAATGATCCGGTACACCAACCCCGGCTTCACCCTGGACCGCCTGTACTTCCATTGGATCTATACCGCGCTCTACGACTCGGCCCCCTGGTCGGATGATTTCCCGTGATGGCGGAAGGGAAAGGACGGCAAGACATGCGAACCGAAACGAACCAGGATACGCAAACGAATATCAAAGAAGGAAAGCCTATGAAATCCATGCAACGCAATTTCCGGCGCCTCGGCCTCGCCTCGGTAGTGGGGCTAGGCCTGGCCTACGCGACGACCTCGCGGGCCGACACCGTTTCCCCCGGCGACCCGGGCCATCCCCCGCAAGGGCCTGCCAGCCCCGGTCGGATGACCCCTCCGGAGCAGGCCTCCAAATCCGATCCCATGGCCGAATACCAGCGGCAGGGAAAGGCGAACGACGCGCAGGGCCGGCCCGCGGCGTCCGTCAAGCCCAGCTCCGCGGCTTCCGGCCATAAGCACCTCCATTGCGTCTTCAAGATCAAGCCCGATGGGAGCTATCGCCTGGAGCGCGCGGTCGAGGTGGATGGGGACCCGCTGGTTTCCGAGGAGGCCGCCGGCCCGATCATCACCGAAGTCTCGAAAGGGTCGAACGTGGTGAGCATCCAAGCGCACGTCGATCCCTTCGAAGAGCGGGGTTTCTCCTCGCCCGGTCAAGGGCCGAAGGGCCATCATTTCCAATCCGCCGAAGAGGGGGAAGTAGTGGTGAAGATCCCGCAGGCCAGCCTCGCCGATACCGACCTGGATAAATTGTCGGTGCGCTTCTACCGCTGGCAGGGCTCCGAGGCCCTGGAGCACGTGGATGGCGAGAACTTCAAGGAGTACAAGCGGCTCAATAGGGTGCGCGGCTTCTCCGAAGTTCCCGGCACGATCCTGGGCAGGGAAATCAGAAGCAAAGGCACGGTAACGCCCCGTTAGCCCTCACCGCTTCCGTTCGGGCGGAGGCGCTTGCTTCCTCTCCCGGAAGCGCCCGCTTCTGGAAACAGAAACGTCCATCCCAAAGCCACCGGGGTAAGCCCCGGGGGCTTTTCTTTGCCGTCTCTCTGATCAGCTTCTTCGCCCATTTGTTCTTGGGCTCCACTTCCAGCACCTTGGACAGATAGGTCTTGGCCTCATCGTATTCCTTCGCTTCGAAATGCAATTGCGCCATGCTGGACCAGAGGAGGATGTTCAGCTTCCCGTCATTGGCGCCCTCGGAAAGCAATCCCGCTTCATACGCGTCGCGCGCCGGCTCCTTGAGGCCCAAATCGTTGAACTTGTTCCCCACGTCCAGGCAGGTGCGCGCGGGATTGGGTTGGAAGATGCAAAAGGCCTGATCCTTGCCCTTCGCGATGGCCATGAAGGCGGGCTTGTCGACGCCCGGGAAGCGCGCCCGGTACGAGGTATAGGCTTCTTCGTAGAAAATGAGATTGGCATCCACCGAATCGTTATGCTGGGCCACCAGGTGGAGGGAATCCAGATCGTTGATGCTGGCGCTCCGCTCGGGCGTGTCGCGGTGCACGCTGCACGCGGTCATCAGGGATGCGAGGCATCCGCCCAGGGCGAATGCCATAAAGCGGTTCAGGGCCGATGGGGAAGGCGGGAGGATCATGGTGCCTTTGGGCGATAGGGACCGGCATAAGTGCCGGCCCGCCCCTAAGGTACATGGTGAACGCATCGCGCGCAGGCTGCCGTTGGGATTTTGGGCATGTCCGGACCCTCGCCTCTCTTTAGCATGCGACGCAGGCGCATTTTTCCGTTCGGAATCGTCCTATCCTCGGGAAGCGATAGGAGAAAAAAGACATGCCCTCTTCGCTAGGCAAATGGCTCGGCATCGCATTGTCATTATTAGCCGCCGAAGCGCGGGCCGCGCCATCCTCCGCCGATCCATCCGATCAGGCTTTGTTCTTCATGCCCACCGCCTTTCTACCGCCCGCCGGGGCATTCAGCTTCCGCGATTTCGAATTGCTGTTCCTAACCTTCGGCTATTCCCCCGGGGAGCGCACCGCCCTCTCGGTCGGCTTCTTGTTTCCGGTTCTGCCCGGCCTCCAAGTCGGTACCATCGGTTTGAAACGGAATCTTTGGAGCGACGGATCCAGAGCGGCCCTTTCGATCACGGGCAGCCTGACCAAGCCTCTCGGCGATGGCCCTCCGGACGATGTGGGCATCTTCGCCAACTCCAACCTGATCGCCAGCAAACGCTTCGAAGGATCGGACGGCGAGGAGTACTTCGGGATGCATGGGGCGATCGGTTATCTGGGGCATCGGGAACGGTACGGCTTTAGGCTGCATGGAGAAAGGCTGGCCGCCGACATCGCCGGGCTTCGTCCATTCACGGGCACCGGCGTGGGAAAGATCATCCTCTGGCCGCTGCTCGTGGTTTCCTACCGGATTTAATCCTGCCACGGGCGTCGGCCTTCCGGACATTCTATAATTACTCCTTCCGGGGCTTCCCCGGATCCGACCATGGCTACTCCCCCTAAAGACACGCGTTCCATCGCCATCCTCGCCCACGTGGATGCGGGCAAGACCACCGTGTCCGAACGTTTGCTGTATTTCAGCGAGACCATTCCCGGGCTTGGCGAGGTGGATGAGGGCTTGGCCACCATGGATTACCTCGAAGAGGAGCGGAAGCGCGGCATCACCATCGAGGCGGGCATCGCCAGCTACCAATGGAAGGGGACCCGCGTCACCTTCGTGGATACCCCCGGCCATGTGGACTTCGGGGTGGAGGTGGATTTCGCCCTACAAGCCGTGGAGGGGGTCATCCTCGTGCTATCGGGGGTGAGCGGCATCGAATCGCAAAGCCTGGAAGCCTGGGAGAAGGTCAGGGCGAACAAGAATCAGGCCCTGCTCTTCATCAACAAGCTCGATCTGACGGGCGCCGACTACCGTAAGGTGATGGAGCAAATCGAGGTGATGTTCCGGGTCAAGCCCGTAGCCTTGACGTTACCCGTGTACCTGCCCGAGCTGGACGGCGTCATCGACGTGCTCAACCAATTGGCCCTCTACCGCTCGGTGGAAAACCCCCGGAAGCTGATCAAGGGCGAGGTGCCCGCCTTGCTGGCGGAAGCATACGCCAAAGCGCGCCAAGACCTGATCGACGTGGCCTCCCAATTCGACGACGGCATCGCCTCTGCTTGGCTGGCGGGCGAGGAAATTCCCAGCGACAAGCTGGTGGCCGGCCTCAAGCTCGCCATGCGAAAGGGCGGGCATATCCCGGTCTACATGGGCTCGGCCCTCAAGAACGTGGGCATCCGGCAATTGATGAACGGCATCAATCTGCTTTTGCCCCCGTCCAGCGCCCCGTCCCACGGCGCGATCGGATTCATCATCAAGATCCGCCATTACCAGGATATCGGGAAAATCTTCCTAGCCAAGATTTTCGATCCCGACGGCCTTAAAACCCTGCCAGGCACCCGCTGCTTCCGCGTCTTCGCCGAATCCTTGGAGGAAATCAAGGATCTGTCCCAAATCCGGCCCGGCGACGTGATCGCCCTGCAATCGCCGCAGCATTACCGCATGGGCCAAATGCTCCTGCCGAATGGCCAGGCCGATGCCGCCGCGCCGTCCATCCTGACCAAGAAATATCGTCCTTTATTGCAATCGCGCATCGAGTTGGTCAACGCCGACGATTACGCCTACGTGGATAAAACCCTGAAAACGCTGGCCGAAACCGAGCCGTCCATCGCCATCGCGCCGGACCCGGGCACCGGCGGTTGGCTGATCAGCACCGTAGGCGAGCTGCAATTGGACGTATTCTGCAAACGACTGAAAAAAGATCACAAATGCGACATCAAGATCGGCGCGCCCAACGTACGCTACCTGGAAAAGCTCAAGGCCGCGCAGAAGGGGCTGGCCAACGCCGCCATCGGCATGGGAGCGGAGATCCGGATCACGGCCGACCTCGCGCCGCTTCCGGAAGAAGCCAATAGCCTCACCTACGGCATCCCCGTATCGCCGGCCTACCGCGAGGTGATCGAATCGGTTTTTTCCAGCTTTTGCTCCGAAGGGGTTTGCGGAATCGGGTCCATCGCCGGCTTGGGTTGCCGGATCACCGGGCTTACGGGCTCCAGCGACCCGGTCCCTCTGCCGCTTTTGGCCAAATGCTTCACCGATTGCCTGAAATTGCACCTTTCCTGCGCCCAGCTCGAGGTTCTGGAACCGATCATGCGGCTGGAAATCATCATTCCTGACGAATTTTGCGGGTTGGTGCTAGCGGACCTGGCCGCGCGAGGCGGGATCATCCGCAAGTTGGACTCCGATGGCTATAACTCGATAATCCTTCTTGAGATACCCTTGGCAAACACGTTCGGCTATACTACTTTACTCCGCTCCTTATCGAAAGGATTGGGTGTTTACGTGCTGACCTTCGAGAAATACGGAGCGAAGCGCACGAACTGAGGCTTAGGCCGAAGTCCAATCCTACCGACCGGGACATCCCTTCGACAGAGAAGGAAACCGGGCCGAGGTTCCGCAAGGATAACCCGGTCCGAGACAAACGACTCAAGAGAGCAAGTGGAGCTGTATTATGGCGAAAGAAAAATTCAACCGGAATAAGCCCCACGTGAACGTCGGCACCATCGGCCACGTGGACCATGGCAAGACATCCCTGACCGCCGCCATCACCACCGTTTTGGCAAAGTCCGGCGGCGCCGTCGCCAAGAGCTACGGTGAAATCGACAACGCTCCCGAAGAGCGCGAACGCGGCATCACCATCAATACCTCGCACGTCGAGTACGAGACCAAGAACCGCCATTACGCCCACGTCGACTGCCCCGGGCACGCCGACTACGTCAAGAACATGGTCACCGGCGCCGCCCAAATGGATGGCGCCATCCTGGTGGTCTCCGCCGCCGACGGGCCCATGCCCCAGACCCGCGAGCACATCCTGCTCGCCCGTCAGGTAGGCGTACCCTACATCGTCGTGTTCATGAACAAGGTGGACATGGTCGAAGACGCCGAGCTCTTGGAGCTCGTCGAAATGGAAATCCGCGATCTTCTCAAGAAGTACGAGTTCCCCGGCGACGATATCCCCATCATCCAGGGCAGCGCCGTCAAGGCCCTCGCCGGCGACATGGGTCCCTTGGGCGAACCCGCCATCCTGAAGCTGATGGAAGC
>JAEKLQ010000089.1 GCA_019509785.1 Fibrobacterota bacterium
TAAAGGTTGAGGAACTGAAAGACGCAAAGTAACGAGCTTTGGTTTTTGCTGTATTTCCAGGACTGACTTGAATGAGTCCACTTGCAAAGGCGATTGCATCCGCACCGTGAATAGTGCCTGCCCCGTCCTGTCCATCAATATGTTGATTCCAGTAACCGCCCTTCACATTGCGCGAAGTGTTGAGAATAATGGCACGGATCATTTCTGGAAATCCGCCCAGATACGAATTTTGCCCGATTAAATCTGCCACCATTCCGCTCGCTGTGGGAATTGACATACTCACGGGTGGTAGTGAATGATGTTCCCAAGGAGTGGTCCCCGGAGCTACCACATATGGCATTTCTCGGTCACTGGGGCAATTGGGCCCAGATCCGCTAAAGCATGAACCAGAAACGGGAGGTGGGTTTACAGTTTGAGTAGCCCCAGCGCCGCATGTAATTGTGTCAATCGAGAAATGGACTGTAGCCGAATCCTTCACGTTGCCATAACCCAATCCGGCTTATGTACAAGAGTCCAGACCCGATTCTACTGCCATCTTCAATCTGACATCTCTTTTGCGCACAGATTCAGATTCCTTGCGTTTCGGTTCCTTTTTCAAGCAAATCAAGTTGCCCGCAAATTATTTGTCGCCTTGATCAAGGGCCCTGCATGAGGGCTGAACGATGCGGGTGGCACAAGCCTCAAGGGGCATGATCCTTCACCCACTCCCAGGCCAAGGAGTAATAAAAGAAATTGGTCCGGGATCCGCTCGCGGGAATACGATTGGCATAGGGCGCGATGTCGATATAATAGGAGCTTCCCGCCGTGAGGCTCGCGGGCCCTACATCCACGACTTCAACGTTGCTATCCCAACTGGCGGAAGATTGCGTTCCTCCGTTGTATTGGACGATTAGATCCAGATCGCTGAGGGCATTCGTGCTTCCTCCCACGATAGGATTACTGTCCCAAGTGAGCACGACCCTCAAATGCTTGCCGCTCGGTTTGGGATTGGGCACCAAGAAATTGAAGCGCTTGTTAGCCGAAAAATCGGCTGCATACCATGATCCGGCGGTCATTCCCTTTTCCACCGCGGTATTTCCGGGAGAGACCGAGGTATGGCTTTGGGCGAAGGCGACGGCTTCCGATCCGGAGACGACGCCCGTTCCATCGCGATCATCGCTGCTCACCAACCAATCCCCTCCTTCCACGTTCTGCGCGGTCAACATCAAGGTAGCTCGCACCTTTTCGGGCCATCCCGCCAAGCGCGAATCGGCGGCGATCACGTCGGCGGCCAATCCGGACACCACGGGAGCGCTCAAGCTGGTCCCGCAATTAACTCCACCGCGTCCCTCCAGGCAGGTGGTCGCGAAATCGGTTCCCGTGCCGGGTATTCCGGGAGCCACGACGTAAGGCATCTCGCGGTCGCCCGCGCAATCCGCACCGGTTCCCGAGATGCAAGAACCGTAAACCGGAGGAGGATTCTTGGCTTGCATGCACTCCGCCATCTCATAAGTCGTCCCATTGGTGTTCCTCACGTTCCCGACGCTGATGGCGTTGTAGCATTGCCAGTTCACCTCGTACTGATATCCGGAGTTATAGGTGAGAGTCGCGAAAACCGGGTAGGGATAGCGGTAGGCGAAATCGTCCATGGTCAGGAACTCGGGATAGGTGCTGCGGTAGGGAGTGGTCGTCCCGCGAGCCAAACTCAAGCTAACGGTTTGGATTCCGTTATTGATGATGTAATTGACGTCGTCGGTTCCGTCGTAAGTGTAAGTCTTGCGGTGGAAGAAGGTCGCGGACGGCGCGGTAAGCGCTAGGGTCTTGAAGACGGCTTGGGTATGTTGGATGTCGATGACGTTGGTCGTGGTATACGCGTCGTAGGTCGCCGAGACGCCGATGCAACCGAGAAAGGCCGAACTCAATCCCGATTCGAAAGTCGCCGCATGCACGCCATATCCCGCGCCGGAAGGCACCGGCCCTGGATTGTAGCCGGCAATGGCAAGGGTGGAAAGCTCAACGCCGCCTGCCGGTTCATTTTTGAATTCGGCGACGGAACCCACATCCGCATCCGCTTTCAGGCTTTGCAATTGTTCTTTCGTGACGTCGCAAACCGTCTTCCCCTTGCCTTCATGGATGCATCCGCTCAAGCCATAGCGCGATTCCAAAACATCCAGATCGGTCAGAGGTCCGACGGCTGCGGCCGACAGGCTGCTGGCAATCATGGTTTCGTTCGTGGCCAAGGTTTTATCGGGATACCTGATCTGCGGATACTTCGGCTTAATCACGACTTTGAGTTGATCGAAGTTTCCCATCGTCATTCGCTTGTTCTCGACTTCTTCACTAAGACGCCCGAGCCGCCCCAAGCGGCTTTGTTCTTCGAGATTCTGCCAAAGGAGCAGATCTTCCGTGGAACGGGCAACCCCACCTATTTTCGTTTTCATCAAGCCAGTGCCATCGTCCCGGTATTTTTCCACCTTGAACACGGCCCCGGGAAGGGCGTGCGGAAACTCCATGTATCGCATGGTTACGGGCTCTCCCCATGCGAATGCGGCGATGGCGTAAGCGAAAATCGGAAAAACGTTACGGTTAACTTTACGCATTCTCCCCCCCAATTGATTTCGCGTTCCCCAGAATCGAGAATTATCAATTATATCATCACAATTATCACATGCCTTTCCAACAGGCATCTTAGCGCGCGGGCAAACGGATTATACTGAATGGCGCATCGCTCAGGATTGAGACTGCCGCATCAACGCCTGCTTACCGGAGATTTTCGAATCGGAGCGCGGTTTTTTGCGGTATCGCCGCGAGACTTCCCTGGAGAAAATAGCGTTAAGGAAAAGAAAAACCCTATAACCAGTACGCACAGATTGTGCGTACTATTTTGCCGACGCCCTCGCATCGGGAAAAGAGAGGTCCTAAAGCGGGCCTATTTGGTCTTAATGGATTGTGGGTTAGGTACGGCGGATTGAACATCGCCGACCTTGAGAGCATTCACGCTGCCCGAAGTGATGTCCGTGCTTACCCCGTAAATGAAGAGCGAATCGATCGACGTGCCGATCGGATCATCCTTGTGAGGAAGGGAGATGAGGAAAGCCTGATGGCTGGTTTCGGGTAATCCATGGAAAACGAATTTACCGGACATGGATTTGGCGGCATAGCCCGTTCCGTAGAGGAACAGATAATTATCCCAAGTCGAACTTAAGGAATTGGTATCGATGACGCCTTCGATATCCGTTAGCGGCGATACGATCCTGTCTATCCGGACCGCGTCCCCGAGCCTTGCGGCCCCGCTATCAGCATCGGGAAGGACAAAGCGAGATCCATCCTTGCGGAATTCGAATCCCTTCAGGATGGCGCCTCGCTCCTGACCCGCCACCACCAGGTTGAACGCGTAGACCCCGTTCTCCACCGACCCCTTCGGCCACAACGAGTCCGCCAATGCCTGGAACGCCTCCGCCTTCAGCGATGCCGAAGGCGCGCCCGCCACGTCCACGGTCAGGAGAGGTTGCGGCGAGAAGCCGGGTACGGGGATCTGCGTCGATGCGTAGACTTGCAAAGATCCGGTCACGGGCACCGGCGCCCCGGAGCTGTCCCGGAAACCCAACTGGATCTCGGTCGGGTTCCCCGTGCCCACGCTCGTTCCCGCGATGCGCCCATCGCATGCCGACAGCGCGAGCGCTGCCGCAGCCATCCAAGCGGCGGCCTGGAAGACCTGCATCGGACGAAGGCGGTGGGCGGAAAATATCATGGCAGTTTCGTGTTCGGGTACAATTGCATGCTCAAGGTAAAGATGCGATCGGTCTCGCGTTCCCGATCGATGATTTCCTTGAGTTCCTCCTGGAATGATACAATCCGTTCCTTGATCGCTGCAAATCCCCGCTCGGACGTGGAAAAAACGAGGGTGTTGTACTGGCGGTATTGGGGAGCCACCGCATCCAGCATGTTCGCAGCCATCTGGATGAATTGGAGATTATAATGCTTGGCCAGGAAACCTTTGAATTCGGGTTCCGTGGCCAAATGCTTCTCCGTGACCGCGTATCCGTTGGCCATCTTCTTGATGAGCTTTAGGCCTAAAAGGACTTGAATGGCTTCATCCACTTGGGTGGAGGTGATGGTGGGACGGATGCGTTTGGCGATTTCGACGGGATTGCTTTGGGTTTGGCATATCTCGAAATAATTCCAGATGACCGGGTAATACCAGGTGGAAAAGAATTTGTATTGGCTTTCGCTCAGGATCTTCGCCTTGGACCCGCGGAATTGGGAGAGCTGAAGGAAGAAATGATTCTTCTCTTCCATGTCCTTGGCTTGGTTGAATTGCACCAGGAATTCGAAGTACTGGCCCTCCCGCTCCTTGAGGTCCATGGCGCGCACGAATTTGGGCCGCAAGGAGGAACTTAAGTTGCGCTTCCCCTTGAGGATGGCGTAGAGCAGGCCCGAAGTGAACAAGGCCGGGCTGATTTTCCCGCTGAACGTCCGCAGGGAAAACACCGGATTGATCGACTTCTGGTGGTCGCAGAAATCCTTGATGAATTCCCGATAGTTCAGGAACAAGAAAATATTCGGGCGATCTTTGGGCATTCTGATTCAAATGATAGCCATATTCGCTTTTACGCCCGGGTAGGCGTTGTCCCAGGCACCTTCAACCTACGCACAAACTGTGCGGAACTTTTTTTGAAAATGGCGGAATCGGGGCTTCTTCAGGGAAAAACGCATGTCTAGTTTGAGATCCCTCGGGAGAACCTCTTGTGACCGAAGGCAGTCTCATTCCCCCCAATACCTGGCCCGAAGAAGAATCCGGGAAGTTGAACGTATTGGTCGTGGATGATGAGGATCCGGTACGGGAACTCATCGCCTACGTTCTCGATAGCCATGGGTATCGGGTCTTCAGCGCGCGGCATGCCCAGGAGGCTTTGTTTCTGCACGCCGGCTTTCCGGGCACCTTCCATCTCCTACTCACCGACATTTGCATGGATCCGCATGAAGACGGTTTCGTACTGGCGCGCGCGTTGCGCCGCGGCCGGCCCGACTTACGCGTTATCTATGCTTCCGGCTACGTGGAGCCCGATCGTCTGCAACGGGAAGTGGATGGAACCGGCGCCTTGTTCCTTCCCAAGCCTTTCACTCCGGCGGCTTTGCTGGAGACGGTCCAGCGCAGCCTGACCGCCGCTTCACCAGCCTGAATTTCGCTTCCCCGGCCTGATTTCCTTGTCCACAGCGTGGACAGGCTTCCTCCATCCGTCCACGCCATGGACAGAGAAAGCGTCCGAATTAACGCATTTCTCCGAATTTAGCGGACCACCGGGGAATGGAACCCGGCACGTACCTTGCTTTTCCAATCAAACATGAAGATCTGGTTTTGCCTGGCCGCCATCCTTTCGCTCACGGGTTGCTACACCCAGCTCTACACCGGCGGGTACGCCGAACGGACCGTTTACCCGTATCCCTATGATCGCGATGCGTCTCCCCGCGATTCCGTCGTGGCAGACTCGCTCGATTCCGTAGCCGCCGCCGACACCCTGCATCACCCGAAAACGGTTATCGTCAATAACTATTACGATAACAGCCCGTATTATCGGGGTTATTCGATCGATGCCTGGGATTATCCCGCCATCAGCCTCGGCTTCTACTCGGGACGCTACCGGGATTATTACGGCCCGTATTGGTGGGGCGATGGGCATGCCGGTCGCAGGCATTATCGCCAGTATTACGAAACCTATCCCGGGGGCGGCACGACCCAGGGTCCCTATCATTCGGACCGTCGCATATTCCCTCCCGCGTCTTCGCAACCCCCTTTGCATAAGGGCCGCCGCTCCGAACCCGCGCAGCCCGCGGCTAAACCCGCGGCGCCGGCGCCCGCCGCCCCGGCGCAATCAACGGCCCCGGCCGAATCATCCCGATCCTCATCTTCATCCGACGACGGGAAGTCGTCTTCCAACTCCTCATCTGGATCTTCCGGCGGTTCGTCCAACGATCAACACGATTTGCATAAGGGCAGGCGCTAATGGGACGGATCGCTCTGCTCTCGGTGTTCTTGCTGGCCGCCACCTTCGCCTCCGCGCAGGATGCGAGCGATCCCTTCGGCTTGGGTCGCGCCCAGGACATCGACGCGCGGGCCATGGGGCTGGGGGGCGCCTATACGGCCGTGGCCTCGGATGGTTCGGCCCTCTACTATAATCCCGCCGGCCTTTCGGCGGTAAAGAAGCACGAGGTGGGCCTTTCCCTGGAACGCACCGTGCTCACCGGGATCGGCCGCCGGGACGCCTACCCGTCCCTGCATATGCGTCAGGAGGATCTGCGCATCCAATCGGCGACGTGGCTG
The DNA here is from genome assembly GCA_019509785.1 of Fibrobacterota bacterium. Lineage (NCBI taxonomy): Bacteria > Pseudomonadati > Fibrobacterota > Fibrobacterota bacterium. The sequence continues at coordinate 6,302 of JAEKLQ010000089.1, forward strand.
CTGCCCGTTCCCACCTCGCGCGGCGGACTCACCTTCGCCCTGGGTTATTACCGGCCGCGGAACTTCGCCGACCTCGCGGGATACCAGGATGATAAATCGGCCACCCTCGGCGCATACGAATACCAAGCCAGCGGCGGCCTGGACGCTTGGCGGGTCGCCTTCGGTGTGGACTTGGCCCCCGACATCGCCTTCGGCCTTGCAAGCGGGCTGGTCACGGGCAGCGAGGAGGTCCGCATCCAGGGCACTTCCGATGGCACGGTGGGCTACCTACGCGATTATGCCGGCATGGATTTGGAGCCTTCGCTGATGTTCAAGATTTCCCCGCGGCTGAAACTGGGGCTATCGATGGTGATCTGGGAGCATATCTTCGACCTTCAACAAACCTATGAGGTGCAGGACCAAGGGAATTCGGTGCGCCACTTCCACGCCGATTTCCCTTTCCAGATCAAGTCGGGCCTGGCTTACCAAGGCGATAGCTGGCTCGTCTCCGCGGACGCCCGCCTCAACGCCTGGAGCCAGTACCAATTCGAGGAACGCAACGTTTCGACCTACCAGAAAACCGGTTACCAGGACGAGCTTATCCTGGCGGTGGGCGGCGAGAAGTTCATCCGCCCGGCGAACATGGTGCTGCGCGCGGGTTATACCTACAATGCCCTGCCCGAGCGAGGGGACTACGATCCCACCTACGATCTGAACCGGTTCAGCGTGGGCGCGGGCTTTCTGTTCAGCGGATCGCTCTCGCTCGACCTCGCGTATTCGTACTCCTTCTGGGGATGGGCCGGAATCGGGGAAACCGCGGGCCAGACCTTGGACAATCGGGAACATCGCGCCCTTGCGACCTTCGCCTTCCGTTATTGATTTACGTTCCCGGAGCGGGGATGTTACCTTAGGCCCAGCATGCGCCGATGCCTCATCCCCCTTCCGCTCCTGGCGGGCTTAAGCCTAGCCTGGTCCGCGGATGCGGACCGCTTCCGCCTGGACCGTTATGAACCGGGCCCTCAGCCTCCCGCCTTCGACACGAGCTTGCTGGAACCGCTGGAAAGCTATGGGCAGGTGCATTCGGCGAGCTTCGCGGGTTGGGCCGATACCGGCTTGTACATCGGCACGCAACTGGGCCGTTACCCCCAGATCCATTCCGTGGCCGCGCCGGGCGCCGATCGCCGGCAAGTGACCTTCTTCCCGCGGCGCATCGCCACCGCGGAAATGAATCCGGTTCCCTCCCGGCGGAACTTCCTGTACTCCTACGACGAAGGCGGCGATGAGCAATTCCAATTGCGCCTGTTCGATCTGGCACGGGGCCGGAGCCTGCCCTTGGGAATGCCTCCCGGCCGCGCCGAGGGGACCATCTGGAACGATTCCGGTACGACCTTCGCCTACGCCCACGTGCCCGCCGGGACGGATCGCTGGGACATCCGCCTGGGCCGCCCCAACGGCTTCGATTCCCTTCTGCTTTCCCTGCCCGGAAGCTGGTCCCCCATGGACCTGCGCCCGGACGGGAAGCGGTTGCTGATCCAACGCTACGTGTCCGCGGCGGAAGCCGAATTGTACGCGCTCGATATCCCCGGCGGGACCTTGACCTTGCTCTCCCCGGGCCCGCCCGCCTTCATCGACGACGCGGCCTGGGTGAAGGCCGGGGGTAACTCGCGGGATACCTCGTGGCAGGTGGTCTTCACTTCGGACCGGGACGGCGAGGCCCATCGCCTGTACCGGCTGGATCCGGACAGCGTCCTGCCCGCCGGCGGATTCCCGGCGGCGGGTACGGGCCCTACGCGTCCCATGCACCGCGCGACCGCCACCCCCGCGGCCATCTCCGCGCCCGGTCCCTGGGACGTGGAATGGGTTTCGGTCGCCCCCGACCGCCGCACCCTGGCCTGGTCGGTCAACGAAGAGGGTTATAGCCGGGTACACGTGCTGGCGCCCGGGTCCAAAACCCCGAAGGCCCTCACGGGCGGCCCGCGCGGCCTGTTCCAGGAAGCCAAGTTCCGTCCCGGGCCCCATCCCAGGGAATTCGCCCTCGCGGCCTCCAATGGCTCGATGCCCGGGGACGTGTGGACCTGCGATTGGGCGCAAGACCGCTGGACGCGGTGGACCTTTAGCGAGACGGGCGGGCTTCCGGCGGCGGCCTTCCGCCTACCGCAACTCGCGCGTTACCCCGGCGGCTCCGGAGGGCCGGGCGCGGGGATCGGGAAGGTCCCCGCCTGGGTCTATCGGCCCGATTCGCTGGCCTTCCCGGGACCGCGTCCCGTGGTGATCCAGATCCATGGAGGCCCCGAACAGCAGGCGCGCCCGGGTTTCGAGGCCTACGTCCAGTTCCTGTGCGGGAGCATGGGCTATGTGGTGATCCTGCCCAACGTGCGGGGTTCCAGCGGCTATGGGAAGAGCTGGCTGAAGGCGGACGACGGGTACGCGCGCATGGGAGCCGTGCGGGACATCGGCGCATTGCTCGACTGGATCGGACGCCAACCGGGTATGGATCCGCGGCGGGTGGCCGTGTCCGGACGATCGTACGGCGGTTTCATGTCTTTGGCTTCCCTGGTCGAATACGGTCCCAGGCTGAAAGCGGGCATCAGCATCGTCGGCATCAGCCATTTCCCCACCTTCCTGAAACAGACCAGCGGTTACCGTCGCGATCTGCGGCGGGTGGAATACGGGGACGAGCGCGACCCGCGCATGGCGGCCTTCCTGGACAGCATTTCGCCTTTGACCCGGGCCGATCGCATCCGTACGCCTCTCTTGCTGATCCACGGCCGGAACGATCCGCGCGTGCCCTACGGCGAATCGGAACGCATTTTCGCGGCGGTCAAGGCGCGCCGCGTGCCTACCTGGTTCCTGACCTTCGAGGATGCCGGCCACGGCGTGCATGATCTGGACGATCAGAAGGCGCAGTGGCGCGTGGAGACGGAGTTCCTAGCGCGACACTTGGGAACGCCCTCCTCGGGAACGCGATCCGGGCCCGGGTCGCACTGATAAATTCCGCCGACGATATCCTGCCACGCTGACAAGGAAACGCGCGCCGCGCGCCTGCCATCGCAAGGGGGGAAATGCTATCTTTGCGTGGCGCGGCGACCGCGGGTCGAAGCGATCGAGGAAGCGTACTCCGGTCGAAGCGACCTCGAAGCGAACGCCTCGGCGCGGAAAGGCATCAGGGATGCGGGCTTTGAAGAAATACCTGTCTTCCTCCATCGGGAGGAAACAGATGATGGGGCTTACCGGCATTATCCTCTACGGTTTCCTGCTCGCCCACCTGCTGGGCAACATCGGCATGCTGGCCGGCGCCGAGCGCTATAACCGCTACGGCTACCTGCTTCTGAACCAGATCTCCGAAATCATCTTGCCCACGGAAATCATCCTCATCCTCGCGTTCGTCCTCCACGTATACCTGGCCCTCAGGCTGGCGCGCGAGAATAAGGCCGCGCGGCCAGTCGCTTACGCGATGAAAAAGAACTCCAAGGCCAGCGGGCATAGCGCCGCCATGACCTTCACCGGCCTGGCCATCGCCATTTACGTGGTCATCCACATCGCCAATTTCCGCTACGGCACCGCAGGGATGGGCGGCATGCCCACCGTGACCTACGACGGAGTCGAGATGCACGACCTGTACGGCAACATGATCCGCGCCTTCTCGCATTGGTGGTACACGCTCGGTTACGTCGTGGCGATGCTGCTCATCTTCTCCCACCTCTCCCACGGCATCCAGAGCAGTTTCCAGAGCCTCGGATTCAACCATCCGAAATGGTCGCCCATGATCGCCTGGGGTGGCAAGGCCTATGCGGTCTTGATCTCCGGGGGCTTCATCCTGCTCGCCGTCTGGGCCTATTTCCAACACGGAGGCATGCCGTCATGATCCTGGATCCTAAAATCCCTCCGGGCCCCGTCGAGAAGAAATGGGACGAGTTCAAGTTCCACATGAAGCTGGTCAATCCGGCCAATAAGCGGAAGTACAAGGTCATCGTGGTCGGCACGGGCCTGGCTGGCTCCTCCGCGGCCGCGAGCCTGTCCGAACTCGGCTACAACGTGCATGCCTTTACCTGGCAGGACAGCCCGCGGCGGGCCCACAGCATTGCCGCCCAAGGCGGCATCAACGCCGCCAAGAACTATCCCAACGACGGCGACAGCGTGCAGCGCCTGTTCTACGATACCGTGAAGGGCGGGGATTTCCGCGCCCGCGAAGCCAACGTCTACCGCTTGGCCCAGGTCTCGGTCAACATCATCGATCAATGCGTGGCGTTGGGGGTCCCTTTCGCCCGCGATTACGGCGGCCTCCTCGACAACCGCTCCTTCGGCGGCACCCAGGTTTCCCGCACCTTCTACGCCCGCGGCCAGACGGGCCAGCAGTTGCTCCTCGGCGCCTATTCCACCATGATGCGCCAGGTGGGCTTAGGGAACGTGAAGCTCTACACCCGCAAGGAATTCCTCGACCTGGTCGTCATCGACGGCAAGGCGCGCGGCATCATCGTGCGCGATCTCCTGACCGGCCAGCTGGAACGCCATGAGGCGGATGCGGTGCTGCTTTGCACGGGCGGTTACGGACGCGTATTCTACCTATCGACCAACGCCATGGGCAGCAACGTCACGGCCACCTGGCGCGCCCACAAGCGCGGCGCCTTTTTCGCAAATCCTTGCTACACCCAGATCCATCCCACCTGCATCCCCGTCACCGGCGAGCATCAAAGCAAGCTGACCCTGATGTCGGAAAGCCTGCGCAACGACGGGCGCGTATGGGTGCCGAAGAAGGCGGGCGACAAACGGGCCCCCGAGACCATTCCCGAAGCCGAGCGCTATTACTTCCTGGAAGAGCGCTATCCCAGCTTCGGCAACCTGGTGCCCCGCGACGTGGCCTCCCGGAACGCCAAGGACGTATGCGACAAGGGCATGGGCGTGGGCCATAGCGGACTCGCCGTCTACCTCGACTTCGCCGACGCCATCAAGCGCATCGGCGAGGCCAAGATCAAGGAGAAGTACGGCAACCTCTTCGATATGTACTTCCGCATCACCGACGAGAATCCCTACAAGTCCCCGATGCGCATCTATCCCGCCGTGCATTACACCATGGGCGGGCTATGGGTGGATTACAACCTCATGAGCAACGTGCCTGGATTGCATGTGTTGGGCGAAGCCAATTTCTCCGACCATGGCGCCAACCGCCTGGGCGCCAGCGCCTTGATGCAGGGCCTGGCCGACGGGTATTTCATCATCCCGCAGACCTTAGGGCATTACTTGGCCTCGACCAACCTGCCCAAGGTGACGACGGACCATGCCGCCTTCAAGGACGCCGAAGCGGCGCAGAGGGAAATCATCAACAAGCTCTTGGCCGTGAAGGGCAAGAAGGCAGCGGCCGAGTTCCACCGCGAACTGGGCAAGGTCATGTGGGACAAGTGCGGCATGGCACGCACCGAGAAGAGCCTCAAGGAAGCCCTCGTCGAAATCCCCCGCATCCGCGACGAGTTCTGGAAGAACGTGAACGTGACCGGCACTGGGGCCGCTCTGAACCAGGCCTTGGAAGAGGCCGGGCGCGTGGCCGATTTCCTGGAGTTCGGCGAGCTCTTGGTGCGGGACGCCCTGCACCGGAACGAAAGCTGCGGCGGGCATTTCCGCGAGGAATCCCAGACCCCGGAAGGCGAAGCCTTGCGCGACGACGACAAGTTCTGCTACGCGGCTGCGTGGGAGTTCAAGGGAGTGGGGAAAGAACCGGATTTGCACAAGGACGTGCTGACCTTCGAGAACGTGCATCTGACGCAGCGGAGCTATAAGTAGGAGCCTATCGATGAACTTCACCTTACGCGTTTGGCGCCAGAAGGATGCCAAGGATCCCGGCGGCTTCAAGGAATATAAGGCCCACGACGTCCTGGCCGACATGTCGTTCCTGGAAATGCTCGACGAGGTGAACAACGAGCTGATCGCCAAGAACGAGGAACCGATCGCCTTCGAGAGCGACTGCCGCGAAGGCATTTGCGGGACCTGCTGCCAGATGATCAACGGCGAGGCCCACGGTCCCGAGACCGGCGCCACCGTCTGCCAATTGTTCATGCGCAGCTTCAAGGACGGGGACACCATCATCATCGAGCCTTGGCGGGCCAGTGCCTTCCCCATCCTCAAGGATCTTGTGGTGGACCGCTCCGCCTTCGACGAGATCACCGCCGCGGGCGGATTCATTTCGGCCAACGTGGGCGGGGCGCAGGACGCCAATTGCATCCTGGTCCCGAAGCCCGAGGCGGATACCGCCATGGACGCGGCCGCCTGCATCGGCTGCGGCGCCTGCGTGGCGGCCTGCCCCAACGCCTCGGCCATGCTCTTCGTAGCCGCCAAGGTATCGCACCTCGCGCATCTGCCCCAGGGCCAGCCGGAGAAGGCCAAGCGCGCCTTGGCCATGGTCTCCAAGATGGACGGCCTAGGTTTCGGCAATTGCCGCAACTATTACGAGTGCGAGGCGGCCTGCCCCAAGGAAATCTCCGTCGAACATATCGCGAAGATGAACCGCGAGTATGGGGCGGCGATCCTGTTGGGTAAGACCAACCCTCCGGCTTGAGCGCTTAGAAGCAGGTCTCCCCGGCTTTTACGGAGATCAATCCTTATTTAACCTTGTTAGACTAGGGATTTTTAGACCAATTCGGTTGATGGTCTTTATCCTTTTCCAGGGCCTTCTTGAGCGAGTCCACGTTTAATTCGAAGCAAACCTGCTCCTTATCATAACAGCGGCTGAGCGCCGCGAAAACATTGGTCGCGCGCGACCCGGCTTCCGAAGCCAAGGACCCCAGGCAGGCCGTAGCGCTTTCGGTTAAGGACACCGGAACCAGGTTGACGTCCTTTCCCTCCTCATTGCCCAAGAAGGCTAATCCGAGGGCATTGAATTGGAGTAGGAACTGCGAAGGCTTCTTCTCCATCGGGTTCTTCTCTAACGTAGCACCCAATTTTTCCATCAAGGTTTTCGCGCCGACCTGGGAGGTGATCCATTCTCCCGCCTTCCCGATCCGCTGCTTCTCATCCAATCGGGTGACCAGGACGAGCGACACCTTGCGGTCCGCATCCCCCAGGATCGGGTAGTAGTACCGTTCCAGGCTCGAAAAAGCCCTGGGATCCAAGCTTATGGCCGTGTCCTTAACGTTCAGGACCGATTTGCAATCCGGTTCGAAGACGCGGATGGAATCCCCCAAGCGGCTCCGCTTCCCTTCGGACGCGTCATGGAACCCGAGAACGTTAGCGACGGTATCGTTCATGTCGGCTTGGAAATCCCGCAAACCCTTTTCCGCCGCCTGCTTCGATGACGGCGAGGTGGAAATGGTCTGGTGCCGGGTGCAAGCAGATAACAAGCAGAGGGAGACGGCGACGCAAAGCTTTCCCATCGTTTCCATCAATGGCTCCAGGGGATAAAGGTACGGCTAATGCCGTACCATACGGCGGTAGTATTCATCGCGAAATCGGCGTAGCTGATGTAGGTGTTATTCTGGAGCAAAGGATTCGGATCATTGAAATGAATGTACCCGTTTGCCGAGTTGGTACCGCCGTACCCGACCGCGACGCGGTAATGCGTGAGCCCCCCCGGCAATGTGTACGCGAAGATAAATGGAGAACACGATTGCCCGCCGGGCATCATGGGCGGGATCTCGTCCCAGCTCAAGACGCCGTCACGAATGGAGCAATTGTTCGTGCTCAGTATTTGCGGCCACAGGCCTTGATTGCAACTGGAGTTGCCGGTGTTGGGTACGCAGCAATTCGTTCCGCTCATGAAGCCTTGGGCAACCGCGTACCTGGCGTCATTGCACTGATAATAAATCTTGGAATGGTCCGTCGGCTCGAGATCCCCGTAATAAGCCCGGACCATTTGCGCGCTCCCGGCCCAACACCAACGCGTTTGGTCGACGAATTTGATCGGAACCGGACAGTCTACGGCCGCCAGAACGGCTCGAGCGCCCGAAAGCGCCAGGACCATCGATAAAATTCGGAATCGATTACTGCATCGGCCTGTCATCGTCCATCTCCTTATGAAGGCGATTTAGATGACAAAGCATAGTAATTGGTAACCTGCTAAGGAATCGGCAGGGACAATGATTCCGCGGTCTTTTGGAAATCGAAAATCCGATCGGGGGATTTGTCGGGATTGGATGTCAGTATATAGCTAGGAACCTTTCGGTTTCCGGGGGGAACGCGAGGGATGATGAAGAATCGCAGTTCAAACCGTTCACCATAGGGGAGCGCACCAAGATGGAAACGGCCATCCGTAATGGATATCACATTGAAATAAGGAGAACCAGGGATGTAAACATAGGCGGACGCCGCACCGGCTGACAATGACTGCCAATTATGGATTAAGCCTTGATAAGAGGCCACGGTATCTTGGAGGTAAAAGGGTTTAACGGTGTCTTGAAGCGGATTCTTGGGAGAAGAAATGAACTGATTGGAGTCCTTTACCAGACCGAGCCCGGTCAACAAGCCCTCCTGGGTCATGGGTTCGAGGAGGTCCTTAGAATAAATCTGCAGCATGATCCGTATCGAGAAAGCGAATGTTCCGGTATCGGCATTCGGCGTGGCGGCGCGGGCACGAACCAGATCATCGGGGTGGAGGACCAGAACGTTCCCCTTCATCGGAAGCGTGTCAATGGGATCCGGCGAGAAGACGGGGACCTGGAAGCCCTGGTACAGGAGTACTTTTTTCTGGACGGAATCTGCGTCGATGAAATAAGTAGAATCCAGTTCGATCCGAATGGAGTCGCCTAACTTGATGGAGAGGGCGGTAGCAGGAAAGTATCCGCCGCAGTTCGCGGAACAGCCGGACTCGCTTGTTTGCAATTCCGCAATCTTAATCGGGTTCCCGCAGCCCGCGCTGTTCCCGGCGCAGCCGTGGTCGCCGGCATCTTCCATGCATCCGGCCAAAAAGGCCAATAGGATCCATCCGCCCGCACTTCTCATTTTACCGCCCCAGGCTTAGACGTTTCCCAACGGGTATGCGGATACAGCTGCATGTTCAGCGCGCAAATCAGCTCTTCGTGCTTATCATGGCTGAGGATTTCGCGAAGCTCCTCCTGGAAGGCATCCATACGTTCCTTCACGGCCTCGAAGGCCCGCTTGGAGATGGAGAAGACCAGGGTATTGTACTGGCGATGCTCGGGCGGAACCTCGTCCAGCATGCGCCCGGCCATGCCGATGAATTCCTTATGGTGGTGGTTCGCCACCAGATCCTGGACTTCCTTGTCGGTGGTCACGTGGGATTCGGTCGGCTCATACCCGTTGGCGGTGCGCCGCAATAACCCGAGCTGCAAAAGCATACGCACGGACTCTTCTACCTGCGCCGGCGTGAGGGAAGGCCAGATCCGGCGGGCGATCTCGTTGGGGTTCTTCTGGTCCCGAACCATGCCGAAGTAGCACCAAACCACCAGGTAGTACCACTTGGAATAGAAACCGTACTGCCCTTGGGACACGCGCTTGGCTTTGGATTCATGGAAGCGCGCCAGTTCCCGGAAGAGTTGATTGCGCTCATCTATGCTTTTGGACTGGTTGAACTGGACCAGAAGCTGGAAGTAACGCGATTCCTTTTCCTTCAGGTTCATCGTCTTGGCCAGTTTAATGCGGAAGTCGGAGCTCAAGGATCGCTTCCCCGCGATGACCGCGGATAATATCCCGGATGAAGACATAGAATGCGATATTAAGCCCAAAAATGTGCGCATGGAAAAGCCCGGATCGGCGATTTTGCAATAGTCGAAATAGGCCTTCAGGTATTCCTTGAAATCCATGAAATGGAAGATATTTGGGCGTTCCTCGCTCATATTGGTCTTAAAGATAATCCTTTTCATCATCCCGGGTTGTCTTTTCCGAGCTATTAAATGGGAGCCTTTTTCTGCGCACAAAACTGGCGCACATATGCGCACAAAACCACCTTTATGCGGCTACGCACATTCTGTACGTTTCGTCCCA
>JAEKLQ010000090.1 GCA_019509785.1 Fibrobacterota bacterium
ATTCGGATCTCCTAGTCTCAGTTTGACGGTTCCGCTGTCCGTTGCAGGTAGGATGGCCATCTCACCCGAGGTATCGGATGCAGATGCACCAGAGGGGTTGGTTTGGCCAGGCAGTGGCAGTAATCCCATTATTTGGCCCCCTAAGCCCGGCATCGCGGCTGCATTTGAACCAATTGAGCGACTGACATCTCCATTCGGAGAACGAATCCAAGTCGTATCTCCGCAAGTGCTTTGGGTGACACTTGACCATATCATTTTTTGGCAATTCGGGGCCAATACCTCCAAACGCCCCGAGTCGTTGACGACACGGTTCTCCATCATCATTTTGGAATGGATCTTGGCTGAGTAGGATTCCTTAATAACTTGGGAGGCTCTCAACTTTTTGAGAATGGTTTTTTTGTCCAAAGCCAGGGCCTTACTACCACTCAAAAAAACAATGAGAAGTAGAACAGCTCGCTCCCAATAGGATCGAGTCCGAGATGCATTCATTTTTGGTTCCGCGTATAAAGAATTTTGAGAATTCGATCTAGGTACAAAGAAGTAAGTTAAGACCAGAGCTCCGTCAACGGCCCTTCTTCTTATAAAAATGACATTAGTTCCACCCTTGGGCGGACCCAACCCATCCCTCCTGACCATTTTTTTTGAATCTGGGCCGGGATAGCGCCCGGTGGCCCTCAGTTATCCGCTTCTAGAGTCCGGCGGCCTTCCGGTAGATCGCCTCGTACTGCGGAATGATCAGATCCGGACTGAACCGCGCCTCCGCCGCCTTCCGCCCCGCCTTCCCCATCGCCACGCGCAACTCCTTCGAGCGCCCTAGCTCTACCGCATGGGAGGCCATCGTTTCCACGTCTCCCACCGGCGCCAGGAAACCGCTCACCAAATGCTCGACCACTTCGGGAATGCCCCCGGTGCGGGTCGCGACCACGGGCAGTTCGCAGGCCATCGCCTCCAGGGGGGCCAGGCCGAAGCTTTCCACCTCGGAAGGGAACAGCAGAACGTCCGAGCAGCCCAGGATGCTCACGATGTCGAGCTGCTTGCCCAGGTAACGTACGTGTTTCTGCACGCCGAGTTGGGCCGCCAGCTCTTTCGCCTCGCGCAGCGTGGGCCCTTCCCCAACCAGGATCAGCACGGCGTCCACCTCTTCGCGTACCCGGGCGAAGATCTTGATCACGTCGGGGATGCGCTTGACCGGGCGGAAGTTGGAGACGTGGATGTAGACGACCTGATCGGCGGTCGCGAAATTGGAGCGGTGGCAACCGAAGGCATGATGGCGGAAGAGGGACAGGTCGACGAAGTTATGCACGCGTTGCACGGGCCGGCTGGGGGAGAAAACGCGCTCGGTCTCCTCTTTCAGGTAGTCGGATACGGCCGTGACCGCCGTGCTTTCTTCGATGCCGAAACGGGTGATGTCGAAAAAGCTGCGCTCCTGCCCCACCAAGGTGATGTCAGTACCATGTAAAGTGGTCACGATGGGCAGCTGCTGAGGCTTGGCCAATTGCGCCGCCAGATAGGCGCTGATGGCGTGCGGGATGGCGTAGTGCACGTGCAGCACGTCCAGCCCTTCGGAAACGAACACGTCCTTCATCTTGGCGGCCAGGGCCAAGTCGTAGGGCGGGTGCTCGAAGACCGGGTACGGATCCATATCCACCGTATGGAAATAGATGCGTTCCTGGAAATCCCGTTGCAGGCGGTAAGGGATGGTCGAGGTGACGAAATGGACTTCATGGCCGCGCTTCGCCAGGAACTTGCCAAGCTCCGAGGCCAGCACGCCGCTGCCGCCATAGGTGGGATAACAGGTAATGCCGATCTTCATGGGAACCTTGCCGCGCCCAAAGTGGTCAGGTCCTCAACCTCGGGGAGCTCGGCGCAGGTGAAGGCTTCGGCATAACGCCGCTTGATTCGCGTGCCCCAGAAGCGATTGCGCGCCTCCAGGAAATCCAGGAAGGCGGGCGTGGCGAGATCGGTTTTGCCTTGGAACCGTTTCGCATCCGGATTATGGAACTGGCTGGCATAGCAGAGCACGGCTTTGAGCTTGGCCTGCCATTGGGCGGTGATGTCCACGCAGAAGGACGGGGCATGCGCTTCCATCCCGATGAAATGGAAAAGGCGCCCGGGCCGATGCGGCTCGCCCGCGACGTCCAGCTTCGCCAACCCCGCCTTGAAGGCCGCCTGCTTTACGATGCGCGCCGCCGCCTCGTGATCGGGATGTTCCTCGCTGGCATGATGGGTGATGAGGATCTTGGGCTTCCAAGTCCGGATGGCATCGATGACGCGCTTCTGCGCGTCCCAACCGTCCGCGAGGCGTCCGTCGGGAAGCCCTAGGTTGACGCGCGCGACCCCGAGGACCTTCGCCGCCGCCGCCGCTTCCCGCGCCCGGATCTCCGGCGTCCCGCGCGTGCCCATGGAAGCATCGGTGAGATCGACGATGACGCCTTTGCGCCCGAGGGCGGTCAGTTTAAGGATGGTTCCTCCACATCCGAGTTCCACGTCGTCGGGATGCGCGCCCAAGGCCATGAAGTCGACGCCGTCCCCTGGCCGGGCCGCGGGGGCCCGTGCCGCAGAGGGCTGGGCGGCCGCGGAGCGCACCGGTTTGCTTTTTCCCATCGCCATCGCTTACCGTCCTTCGTATTCCACTAATTGCAATTCCGTCGCCAAGGGATCCAGTTCGCCGTGCAAGGCATGGAATCCGTCCCGCCCGAGAACATGCAGCAGCGAGCCCAGACCCAGATGCCGATCCTGCCCCAGGCCATTGCCCAGCCATCGCAAGTGCCCGAACAGTGGCTCGTGGGCGCGGGCCGTGGCGGCGTAGACCGCTTTTTCCAGGTTGTGCTGGTAGCGCTTCCAGGCGGTCGCTACCGTGCGCTCCAGGCGGGCCAACGGGCCTTCGTCCTTGAAGTTGCGGTCATGGATCTTGCGCACTCCGTCCAGCCAGCGATCTGCGGTGGCGGAACCCAGGGCCGCGTGGGCCGGATGCGCGCGCCAGGCGCGATCGGCGAGGCGCGCGCGCAAAGCAGAGGGCCCGTAGCGAAGCGCTTCGGAGAGTTCTTGCCCTTCGGCTGTGAAAGCTTCCCAAGCGGATGCGGGCGCCACCGCCGCGGTCATGCGCGGATGGAGGAGCGGCATGTCGCCGGTGGCTTCCAGAAAGAGCGGCGAAAGCTGGGCGAAGTAGCGGAGTTCGGCCGGGCCCAGCACGTGGCCGAGCACGGGGAAAAGCGACTCCGCCGCCAGCGGGCGGCTGAAGACGTCGTGGCTGAGTTCCAGCGAAGCCAGGGCCGCGCGCGCATCCTCGTTGGGTTTATCCTGGAGGTAAATGCGTTCTTCCGCGCCGGTGCGATCGGCGAGGAGGCGATGGCGCTCGCCCCCTTTGAGCACGAAGGCATGCACGGCATTGGGGCGCGCTTCCACCTGGATGGGGATGCCGGCGGCGGCGGCGGCGGCGGTTCCGCGCGCCAGGGCGGCTTGCCATGCTTCCCATCCGTCCACGGCCTGTTGCAATACGGGCCGGGCGCGGGCGCGCAGGTGCTTGGAATATCCGTCCACGAACAAGATGCCTTCGCGGCCGAGATGGGCATGGGCCAAACGCATGAAGCCCGAGGCCAAGGTGCTCGGCACCGGATAGGCGCGGCCCAAGGTCTCGGTCGTATCCGGCCCCCAGATCGGCGCGAGCCGTTTCAACAGGGCCGCCAGGGCCTCCGGATCGACGCGGCGCTCCCCCATCGCCAGTGGGCGGACGGCATCCGGGAAATCCAGGCGCAGATCGCCGCGCAAGGACGCGGCTTCGTTTTCCAACAACTCCACACGGTTGCATTCCGCCAGATCGGAATCGTCGCCGGCCACCCAGAAGATGGGGATGACCGGACGGTTCAGGCGCCGGGCCCAGGCGCGCGCCAGGGCCGCGCAGGTGAGGGCCTTGTAATACCAGAGGATGGGCCCGCCCAAAAGGCCCGGTTGCTGGCCGGTGAGCATGAAGACGGCGGCGGGCGATGCGGCGGCCTCCAGGTTGGCGCGTTGCTCGGGGGCCAGGGGCGCGAATGCGTTTTCGTGGCGCAGGAACTCTTGCAGGCCGGAAGGGCGCGGGCGGGAATCGAGCCAGGCCATGCGCCGGACGACATGCACTTCCGATCGGAAATGGCCGCCCGGATAAATGGCCGCGCTCAGCGAGGTGGCGCCCAAGGTGCCCGCCCCTTGGTCCGCGGCATAAAGCACCCGTTGGGCCGCATCCTCGGCGGTCAGGCGGGCGCGCAGGGACAAGCGCACGGGTCTTTCACTCCTTCCGATAGAGCAGGGCCATGCGCGGCGAAGCGTCGCCGCAGTATGCGGCGCCGGTCTCGTCGCCGTAGGAGGCTTGCAAGGAAAGCCCGAAGCGGGCGGCCAGGGCCGGCATCTCGTCGCGGCCGTATAGGCGGACGCGCTCCTGATGATGCTCCGGGTTCCCTTCCCGGTGGCGGATTTCGATTTCCTTGACGACCACGGTGCCCGGGCCATCGGGCGCGCCTTCGATGCGGCGGCGCTGCACCACCTCGGCGCCGTCCATGCGGCGGCGATCCTCGGGAACCAGATGCTTGAGGAGATGGCCTTTATTGATCAGGTCCAGGAACAAGTAGCCGCCGGGCTTGAGGAGGGAAACCATTTGGGCCAATGCTTCCAAATCCTCCTCGAAGGTAGCAAAGTACCCGAAGGAAGTGAAGAAGGAGGTAACCAGATCGAAACCGCCCGGGCGGAAGGGGATGCGGCGCATATCCGCGCAGGCGACAGGTTGCCCGGACGCGCGCGCGTCCCGTAACAGGGAGAGGCTCAGATCCAAACCCAGGCAATGCGGGATGCCGTGCTCGCGGATCCAGGCGATATGGCGGCCGGCCCCGCAGCCCACGTCGAGGATACGCCACTCCGGCGTTACGGGTAACGCGCGCATGACGAAACGCGCCTGCGCCCCGGCTTGGCGTTCGTCGCGATGCGGATACAGCCGCTTGTAGGTTTCGCCGAACCAGCGTTGGAACCAAGCGCTATCCATGGCGACACCGGAAAGCCTGGATCCCGTTATCGCACGGGCCGGAAAAAGAAAAGCGGAGCGGTCCAACCGCTCCGCTTTCCGAGGTTCCCAGGCAGGTCCGAATCAGGCGGTGACCAGGGCCGCGCTCATCTGCTGCAGGGCGGCGTAGAAGTCCTCCGTCTGCGGAGGCACGGTGCAATGGGCCGTGAGGGCCTTGGGATTGCGGAACTTCAGCGGGGGCAGCTTCTTCCCCTTGCTGAAGATGATGACGGGCTTGGGATTGATATCCTCCAGCACGCCGAAGTATTTCAGGAGGGAAACGCAGCGTTGCCAGCTCTGATGGTCCACCAGCATCCCGTCGAAGGCGCCGAGGCGTCCGCGCGAGAGCACCGCGGGCAGATCGAAGGTCTGGAAATTGTGGGGCGTGGAGGTCAGGAGATCCTCCAGATGCTTGCGGAGGCTGCTGTTTTCGGAGAACACCACTAACTTCATTGCCTAAGATTCCTTTCGGGCCCGGGGAAGAAATGCTTCCGCCCGCCGGGGACCTTGTGAATAGAGCGGTTAAATGTAGCAAGGTCGTTGGAAAATTAAAAACCTCGGGGGGTTACGCGCTCCCTCGATCGGGAATGCCGGTGCCGATAGAGGGTTCTGTCAACCCAGGGCTGCGCGGATAGAAGCGGTGGTAATGGCTTCCAATTCGGGCAGAATCCCGTTTTCGGCGTTCAATGGGAGCAACCAATAAACCGTATCGCCCAGGGTTCTGAGCAAAGCCCCGCGGGCCACGGCTTCGCGGTAAACCTTATAGCCCGCCCGCTTTCCCGGCCCGATCCCCGGCCCGGTCAGATCCGCCGCCGCCACCGCCCCCAGGCAACGCACGTTGTTCAACCGCCCGGTCGCCGCGGCCACGCGCTCCATGGCCGCCCGCAATTCCCCTTGCCCGGCCCGCACCCGGCCGCAAATATCCTCCTCGCGGTAGATGTCCAGCGCCTCCAAAGCCACGGCCGCGGCCAACGGATTGCCGGCATAGGTATTCGAATGCAGGAAGTCCCGGCCCGTGCCGTACTCGGCATAGAAGAGCTGGTAGATCTCCTCGGATACGAGCACCGCCGACATGGGCAGCCATCCCGCTGTGAGGCCTTTGGAAAGGCAGACCAGATCGGGAACGATGCCGGCATGTTCGCAGGCGAGCATGCTGCCCGTGCGGCCGAAACCGGTGAGGATCTCGTCGGCGATCAGGTAGACGCCGCGCGCGCGCGTCCAGGCGCGCAGGCGGCGCAGGAAATCGGCGCTATAGAACCGCATCCCGCCCGCGCCTTGCAGGATGGGCTCGACCACGATGGCGCATAAGCCTTCCCGGTTTTCCTCCAGTTGGCGCTCCAAGTCGGGCCACTGGGCGGAGCAATCGTTCCACAAGGGATGCGCTTGCGAATCGACGTAAGGCAGGCCGCGCAGAAAGGTAACGGCAGGAAGCACGTCGGCGTACGCATCGCGATAGATGCCGAGATCGCTCAGCCCCAGGGTCAGGGCGGTCTCCCCGTGATATCCGTTCTCCAACGACAGGAAACGCGAACCGCCGGAGCCGGCGATGCGGCGGGCGTGCAAAGCCAACTTGGCCGCGATTTCCACCGCCATCGATCCATCCCCGCCGTAGAACACGCGGGTGAGGCCCGGGGCCAAGGACGCCAGGCGTTCAGATAGGCGCACCACCACGTCGTTGGTGGTATTGGCCAGGATGACGTGCTCGAAGCGGCCGGCCTGGCGGGTCAAGGCCGCGCGCAAACGCGGATGCCCGTGGCCCAGGGATTTGCACCACCAGCTGGAGATGGCATCGATGAGGGTGCTGCCATCGGCGAGATGCAGGCGGCTGCCTTGCGCGCCGACCACTTCCAGGGGCGGGAAGTCGGCATAATCGCGCATCTGCGAGCAGGGATGCCACACGTGCCGCAGATCGCGGGCGGCGAGATCGGACATGTTACCCGGGGGTGGAAGGAGCGGGCGCGTGCGTGGAGTCGGAAGCCTTTTCGACCACCCATTCCGGGACGCCCTGCCCGCGCTCGGCATCCCCTATCTTCAAGTGCAGGGCCCGCAGGTTGGGGCCGGTGCGCAACAACACGGTGTAGAATCCCGGCGCCAGGTTGCGCGGACGGAAGGTCCAGTCGCCGGCCTCCAGGTTGCGCGCCGTAAAGGCCAAGGTGCGTCCCGCGCCGTTCCGGATCTCCGCCGTAACTTCCTGGTTACTCACCATGCGCAGGGCGAAGCCCTCGCGCGACGAATAGGTAAGATGCTTGAGGGGCGCGGGAGGAGGATTCTTAAGGCGCAGGGCGCGCGGAGGAATGGCCAGTCGCGCGGCGGCGGCCTCCGCCGCCGGCACGGAAGCGGGAACCGCGCTGGCCGGGACCACCGTAGCCGCGTTCGGCTTTACGCCCGAAGCTTTTTCGCCCGCATTCTGATCGCCGGACTTGCCGTCCCCCGACGCGCTTTCGGCGGCGAAGGGCATGGCCATGGCGAAGAGGAAGAGCGCTATGGGAAAGGCGGGCCGGGATCCGTAAGGCTGGTTCATCGGAAAAACCTTCCTGGTCGGGTTGCAAAGCTAGTCATTTCCAGTGGGCGAGTATGCCCAGCATAGCCTATCCCGATCGCGTTTTCCAGCCTCCCGCGGCCCCGAAGGCGGCTATTTCCAAGGCTTGCATGGGGGCCGCCGCCTTAAGCAGGGCCTCCGCCCACTCCGCCGCGGGATCCGATTCCGCCAAAATGGCGCCGCCGCAACCGATGCGGTACTCCCCGCCCACGCGGATCAGGGTGCGGATGACCATGCCCAGATCCATCGCTCCATCGCCGCCCAGGTAGCCGAAGGCCCCCGAAAAGATCCCGCGCGCGCGGCCCTCCGCCGACTCCAGGAGCTCCATGGTCCGCTTCTTGGGCGCGCCCGTCATGGACCCGGCGGGGAAACAGGCCCGCACCGCGTCCAAGGCCCCCAGTCCCGGGGCCCCCCGCCCCGGGGCCAAGCGCCCGGTCACCGTGGAAACCAATTGCCAAACGCTGGGATGGGGCTCGACCCGCATCAGATCGGGAGCCGCCACCGTGCCCAAGGCGCAGACCTTGGAGAAGTCGTTCCGCATCAGATCCACGATCATCAGGTTCTCGGATCGATCCTTGGGATGCGAAGCCAGTTCGTCCCGCCAGGCCGCATCGCTGGCCGGATCGACGCCGCGCGGGCGCGTGCCCTTGATGGGACGGCATTCCAGGCGGCCCTCCGCATCGAGCTTCAGGAAACGTTCGGGGGAAGCGCAGATGACATCATGGCCGGGGAAGCGGAGGAAGGCCGCGTAGGGCGCGGGGTTGATGCGGCGCAGGCAGCGGTAGACCTCGAAGGCGTCGGCCGCGCACTCGGCCCGCAATTCGTTGGTCAGGCAGGCCTCGTAGGATTCGCCGCGCAAGATGGCCGCCTGGAGGAGGCGGACGCGCTCCAGGTAATCCTCGCGCGGAAGCGAAGGCCGCCAAGGCAGACGGAAACCTTCCAAGGATCCGGGAGAAGCCGGAAGGAAATCGGGATCGGTAACCAGCGCCAGGTCCGGGAGCGAAAAGGATTCCCACTCCTTTTCGACGCGGTCCAACCAGGCGCGCGCTTCGGCCGTAGGCCCTTCGGGGCCGCAGGGCAGGAAGGCCCAGGCCCTACGTCCGGCGGGATCGAAGGCCAGCATGCGATCCGGGCGGACGAAAAGGGCGTCCGGCAAGTCCGCATCGACGGCGTCCAGCGGGCCTCCGCTGCCGGCGAAACGTTTCAGGCCGTAACCGAAATAGCCCACCAGCCCGCCGCGGAAGTTCCCGGGGAAGCTTAAGGCTTCCGGTAACTTGCATGCTACCTGGTCGCGCATTGCCGTTTCCAGGAAAACGAAAGGATCCGCATCCGGGAAGGGATCTGCAACCGGGAAGGAATCCGTATCCGGGGTCCGCGACGATGCGCCCCTCTGGCTGTCGGCGGATCCTTCCGCAGCATAAGACCGGCAATGCCCGCCCTTGGCTTCGAACAAGGCGGCGCCCGATCCCATATAGGTCATGCGGGCTTCGCCGGGAACCGGTTCGGAAAGGGAGTCGAGCCAGAAAGCCGCCGGGGCTTGGCGGAACCAGCGCGCGAAGGCGGCCTCGGGATCGCGCCAGGGCAGGGCCCGGGCTTCCAGGACGATGGGGGCGGACGCGAAAGGAGCCGGCAAAGTTTCGGCGGAGGCCGACAGGGGATTGGCGGAGGCCGTACGGGGCGTGGCCGAGGCCGGCGTGGATGTAACGGAGCCCGGTCGATTGGCGCCAAGGACGCCGTCTTCGATCCGCAGCGAGGCCCGCGCCAGGTCCCGGAAGTTGGCTATCAGGGCTTTGCCATGCTCGGTTCCGATCGATTCCGGATGGAATTGCACCCCGAAGGCAGGGCGGCCGGCCAGGCGGGCCCCCATGATTTGCCCATCGTCTTCCGCGGTCGCCGTGACGATGAGTTCCGGTCCCACCGTGGCCGGATCGATGGCCAGGGAATGGTAGCGGGTGGCAGAAAATCCCTGAGGCAAGCCGGCGAAAAGACCCTGGCCGTTATGCTGGATGCGTGAGGGTTTGCCGTGGCGCGGCGCCGGGGCGGGAACGATGGACGCGCCTGCGGCGAGGCCCAATCCTTGCAGCCCCAGACAGATCCCCAGCACGGGTTTACCGAGATCGGCCCGTAACGCTTCCCCGCAAATCCCGAAGTCGCGCCGATCGGCGGGATGCCCGGGCCCGGGCGAGATCACCAGCGCGTCCCATGCCTCCTCGCGCAAGCGCGCCAAGGTCCATTCGTCATTGCGGACGAAAAGAGGCTCCTCGCCCGCGGCTTCCCAGAGGTACTGGAAGAGGAGATGGCTGAAGGAATCGTAATTGTCCAGGAGCAGGAATTTCATGAAGACCGCTTTCGCATTGGAAAACATAGATTTCCCTGTCAGCATGATTGGATCCCGCCGCCTCTCCCCAGTACGCCATCTCCGCTCTTCCGCCCGCTCCGCCGTACACGCCTTGGTCCTGGCGACGCTCGCTTCCGCCCTGGCCGCCGCCGCGGCGCCTCCGGGCCCCTATGAACTCGGAAAGGCGGACTGGATCTGGGTTCCCGCCGCCGTCGGCATCGGGGCCTTCGGGGAATACCAGTATCAGCAGATGGATCCGGTCGACACCTTGGATCTGAACCGCAACCGCGACCTATGGGTCTTCGATCGATGGGATGCGGGCGCCCGCTCGCGCCTGGCCGACTTGGCCAGCACCGGCTTGGTAGCGCCTCTGATGGCCGCGCCCGTAGCGGCGGCGGCGTGGGAAAGCCTGCATGGCCGGCAGGATTGGAACGGGGCCATCGCCGATATCGTCGTCTATTCCGAGGCCCAGCTCGCGGGCATGGGGCTGGATCTATGGGTCCGTTCCTTGCGCATCCACCCGCGGCCGTTGGTGTATGATCGAACGGCGCCTTCGTCGGATAGGTTGAAGGGCGAGGCTTCCGGAAGCTTTTATTCGAACCACGCCAGCACCGCCTTCCTATCGGCCACCTATTTCGCCTACACCTGGTCCCTGCGGCATCCGGGCGAACCGGAGAATCCCTGGATTTGGACGGGAGCGTTGACGGCGGCGGGCGGCGTGGCGGCCTTGCGGGTCGTCGCCGGAAAGCACTTCTTGTCGGACGTCGTGGTGGGCGGGGCCGTAGGCGCGGGGCTCGGATTGATTTTCCCCTGGCTGCATCGGCGGCCGGGGTGGGAAGCTGGCCGGGTCGGGATCAGCCTGGGTCCGGATGCGATGCCGACGCTTAGTTGGAAGTTCTGAAACCTTCCGTTCAAAAGCCTTCGCTTAGAGGCCGACTGCCGGCGGAAGCGCCGGAATAGGCGGCATCTGCGGCCCGCGCGCCGGGAATCCGCCGGACTCGATCAGCTTGCTCGCGGCCGATCCTTCCAACGGTTTGGAGAAGTAGTAGCCCTGGCCGTAGCGGCAGGCCAGATCGTGGAGCAGGGACCACTGCGCTTCGGTCTCGATGCCTTCCGCCACCACGTCCATCCCCAGGTTCTTCGCCAGCGAGTTGATCACCTTCACGATTTCCGCGTCCTTGTCCCCGGCTTCGAGCTTGGAAACGAAGGAGCGATCGATCTTAAGATCGTGGAAGGGGAAGCGATGCAGGTAGCTGAGAGAGGAATAACCGGTACCGAAGTCGTCCAGGCTCAATTGCACGCCCATGTCGCGCAGCCCCGTCAGGATGGCCGCCGCCTGTTCGGGATTCTCCATGATGGCGCTCTCGGTGACTTCCAGCTTGAGCGAACCCGGCTCCACGCCCGCCTCCTTGAGGATGCCCTGGATCTGCCGCAGCAGATCGGGATCCTGCAATTGCTTGCCAGAAAGGTTCACGCTCATCGTAAGATGCTTGCCATCCGCGAACACGCGCTGCCATTCGGCCAATTGCCGGAGGGATTGCCAGAGCACCCAGCGACCGATAGAAATGATCAACCCGGTGTCTTCGGCCAGGGGAATGAAATCGGCGGGCGAAACCATGCCTAGCTCGGGATGCTGCCAACGGATGAGCGCTTCGAAGCCCATCAGGTGCCGGTTCACGAGGGAAACGATGGGCTGGTAATGCAGGCGGAACTCCGACCGTTCCAGCGCCTTGCGCAGGTTGTTCTCCAAGGTCATGATGCGGACGGCTTTGGCGTGCATGGAAGCGTCGAAGACTTCGTACCGCCCCTTGCCCGCGGCTTTGGCGCGATGCATGGCCGTATCAGCGGCGCGCAAGAGTTCGCCGGGAGCCGCCGCGCTGTCCCCCGCGAAGGCGATGCCGATGCTGGCGGCCGCGTAGATTTCGCGTCCCTCGATATCGAAGGGAAGCGAAAGCGCCTCCAGCACGCGATCCGCCAGGGCAGGCGCCAGCTTAACGTCCGACAAATCCTCCAAGAGGACGCAGAACTCGTCGCCGCCCAAGCGGGCGAGGGTCGTGCCTTCCGGTAGGATGGCTTCCAAGCGCCGGGAGAAAGCCGTCAGCAAGCGGTCCCCTTGGCTGTGGCCCATGCTATCGTTGATGAATTTGAAACGATCCAGATCCAACGCCAGTACGGCGCAAGGCGCGCCGGGGTTGCGGCGCGCGCGTTCGATGGCGCGCCCCAGGCGTTCCAGGAGCAGGACGCGGTTGGGAAGGCCCGTGAGGGTGTCGTGCAGCGATTCATGGATGAGCTGTTCTTCCATGCGCTTGCGCTGGGTCACGTCCATCACCGTGCCTTCGCAGTAATCGAGGCTGCCGTCGGCTTTGGCCACGGCGCGGGCATTCTCGGAAATGATGATGACGGTCCCGTCCTTGCGGCGGGCCTGGGACTCGAATTCGGTGACGCGCCCGCGCTCACCCAGCGTGCGCAGGAATTCCGCGCGCCGCGAAGGATCCACGTACAGCTCCGTGCCGATGTCTTGCACCGATCCGATCATCTCGCGCGCGTCGGCGTACCCCAAGAGGCGCGCCAGGGCCGGGTTCGCGCCCAGGAAGCGCCCTTCCGCGGTAGATTGGAAGATGCCCTCCACCGCGTTCTCGAAAATGTTGAGGTAGCGGGCCTTGGCTTCGCTCAAGGCGTGATCCACTCGTTTTCTTTCGAGGGCGCTGACGAAAATCTCCCCCGCCATGCGCAGCACCTGGATATTGGCCTCGGTCCAATCCTGGCGGACTCGCACCGAATCGAAGCCCAGGTATCCGCGCACCGAACCGCGATGCGCCATGGGGACGATCACCAGCGAGCGGATGCCTTCCCGTTCGAACTCTTCGCGTTCGGCTGCCGCCTCCGGGGGCAATTCCGACAAATCGGATACGTGGACCGTGCGCAATGCGAGGATCCGTTCCATGAACCAAGGGAAGCGCGAAGCCTCCAGGCCTTGCAATCGCTTTATCTGGGGGGCGATTCCCCGCGCGCACCATTCATAGGCATTGTCCACCCGCGACCCATCGGGGGAGAACAAGAAGATGTAGCTGCGATCCACCTGGGCGAATTCCGCCAAGGCGCGTAGGCCGTAGTTGATGCCCATATCGATGCGATCGCCGGGCAGATGGATGAAGTGGGTGGAGATGGAAGTGATGAGGTCTTCGAAGCGGATGCGATGGCGGAGCTCTTCGCTCACGCGGCGATGCCGCTCCTCGCTTTCCCGCAGGGCTTCTTGCGCGGCGGCCAGCAGGCCGGCAAGGGCCGCAGCGCCCGGGGCCGATCCATTCGCGGCCGAACCATCCGGCCCCGGTCGCCAATCGGGAATAGCCGTGGCGGGATCGCGGGAAGTCGCCGCAATCGCCCTATCCTTACTGGGCATCCTTTCTTCCAAGGTCTTCCCGATCGAAACCCGCCGCAGGAGCGGCAGGGACGCGTTCCCATGATACCGGCCGGCGTAAATTCCAAGCAAGCCTCCGGCCCATTTCCATTGGGGGATCTTGAGGCGCGCAGGCCGGTCCGCTTGGGGACCGGCATCGCATCGGGGACCCTTATCGTACTATTCAGCCTTTCAGCAGGCTGAGCACGCCTTGCGGGACCTGATTGGCCTGCGCCAACATCGACGTCGCGCTCTGGCTGAGGATCTGGGCGCGGGTGAATTCGGTGGTTTCCTGCGCGAAGTCCACGTCCCGGATGCGGCTTTCCGCATCCTGCGTGTTATAGATCTGGTTGCCCAGGTTGCTGATGGCGAACTCCAGCCGGTTCACGTAGGCGCCGATGTCCGAACGCATGGTGTTCACCGAACGCACGGCGGAATCGATCACGGACAGGGCCGCGAGCGCGCCGGCCGATGTGGACACCGAGGTGGTGGCGGCGCTCATTCCCAATGCGCCCAGGGTCATGGCATTGATGGTAATGCTGATGCGATCAACGGCATTGCTGGATCCCGCGCCGATATGCAGTACGGAAGCGGAGCCGCCGGAAACCCCGAAGGATCCCGCCGCCCCGTCCAGCAAGGTCATACCGTTGTACGATGCGGAGCTGGATATCCGCGACATTTCATTCATGAGCTGCCCGAATTCCTTATCGGTATAAGCGCGCTCCGTGGTGGTCATGGTATCGGTGGAACTTTGGATCGCCAGTTCCCGCAGCCGTTGGAGGATGTTGTTCATCTCTCCCGTGGCCCCGTCCGCGATTTGCAAAAGCGCGATGCCGTCCTCGGCGTTGCTTTTGGCGCGGCCCATGCCGCGGATCTTGCTACGTAGCGACTCGGAGACCGAGAGGCCGGCGGCATCGTCCGAAGCACGGTTGATCCGCATGCCGGTGGACAGTTTTTCAAGGGATTTGCTCAGGGCGTTCTGCTGGGTTTCCAGCGCCCCCTGGCCGATCATCGAAGAGATATTGTGGTTGATACGCATTGGCTTAAAGCCTCCCGTTTGCTCCTTTCATCGGGGAAGCGGGGGAAAGCCATTAAGAGCCTTTAGAGGACTTGGCAGGAAGCCTTTGCGGAAGTGGCGGGATTGCAGGCGATCGGGAGCTTGCGATGTGATCCGGGACACGATGGATTGGGGAGTTTGCGGGAAAACCTTCCGGCCGGGGCAGGCGCCCCGGACGGAAGGAAGGAGGAGTCGAGAGGAGAGAGGGACCCGGCGGTCCGCCTAGGGAGGCGGGCGCGCCGGGCCGTTACCCTGCGCTTAGCGGCCCAACAGGCTGAGCACGCCTTGCGGGACCTGATTGGCCTGCGCCAACATCGAGGTCGCGCTCTGGGTGAGGATTTGCGCGCGGGTGAACTCGGTGGTCTCCTTCGCGAAATCCACGTCCCGGATACGGCTTTCCGCATCCTGCGTGTTGTAAATCTGGTTGCCCAGATTGCTGATGGCGAACTCCAGGCGGTTCACGTAGGCGCCCATGTCCGAACGCATGGTATTCACCGACTTGATGGCC
>JAEKLQ010000091.1 GCA_019509785.1 Fibrobacterota bacterium
GAGGAAACCTCGACCTTAGGCTGCCCGTGCATTCCGGCGACGAGTTGGGCATCCTCGCGCAGGCCTTCAATGATATGGCCGCCCGGCTGCGGGATTTCCGGCGATCCGATCAGGCCAAGCTTGCCCTCACCCAAAAGACCACGCAAATGGCCATCAACAGCCTTTCCGATGCGGTGGCGGTTTTCGGCGCCGAGGGCGGCGTAGAGATGTCGAACGATCCCGCTTCCGCGCTTTTCGGCATCAAGCCCGGCGTAAGCCTGCAGGATCTCGGGTTGAAATGGCTGACGGTTCTTTTTGAAAGGACCGCGCAAGAGCTGCGTCCCTTCAAACCGCGGGCCTACGAAGGGGCAATCCAGGTTTTCCGGGACGGCGAGGAACGCTTTTTCCTGCCCCATGCCATCCCCATGCTGGATGAGACCCGTAGGCTCTATGGCGTGACCGTCGTCCTCGCGGATGTCACCGAGCTCCGCCGTCTCGACGAAAGCAAAAGCGATTTGCTGGCCACGGTTTCCCATGAACTCAAGACCCGCCTTACCTCCGTGCGGATGGCGGTCCATCTGCTCCTAGACGATAAGGTAGGGCCCGTGAACGGCCGCCAGGCCGATCTCCTGCACACGGCCCGGGAGGATACCGAACATCTCCACAGGATGATCGAAACGCTCCTGGATATCGGCCGAATCCGCTCCGGGCGCATGGAGATGGAGTTGAAACCAATGGAGCCCGGGGAACTGATCGATCATTCACTCGACGCCGCGAGGCAGTCTTTCAAGGAAAAGGGAGTGCGCTTGCACCGGAGCTTCCCCTTGGATTTGCCTCCCGTGCTCGCCGATGCCTCGCGGGCCCATCTCGTCCTCGACAACCTGCTAAGCAACGCATTGAAATACACCCCCGCCGGAGGTAACGTGTCCGTTACTGCTGAAAGGCAGGGCGGGCACGTCCGCTTCGACGTAGCCGATACCGGGCCGGGAATCCCGCCCGGAGATCTGTCCCGCATCTTTGAACGCTTCTACCGGGGATCCAGGGAGGGTGAGCCAGGCGGGGCGGGACTTGGTCTCGCAATCGCCAAGGAGGTAGCCGATGCCCACGGGGGAGGAATCTCGGTCAAAAGCCAGGAAGGAATGGGTTCGACCTTTTCATTCACCCTGCTCCGGGGACCGGTTTCCTGATTCCGAATTCTCACGCTTCAGAAATATATTCGTATCGAACCCTGGATATGAAAAGCCTCCGGCATCCCCCGGAGGCTTTTAAAGCAGAGGCCAGGCCCGAAGGCGGGGCCATCCGGATCAGGGTAGACGGGAGGTCACGAGCCCGTGAGACGGGAGCCGCCCAGGGATCATTCAAGAATCAGTTACACATTTCACCTTCCGACATCATACTCTACGTGTCGCATTATATTTCGGGACGGTTTATGCGCCGGATC
Source organism: Fibrobacterota bacterium (assembly GCA_019509785.1). NCBI lineage: Bacteria > Pseudomonadati > Fibrobacterota > Fibrobacterota bacterium. The sequence continues at coordinate 1,421 of JAEKLQ010000091.1, forward strand.
GGCTAGATGTGAAGACCGAACAGGCCCACCAGACCAATCACGATCAGGTAGATCGCGACGATATAGTTAAGCAGCTTGGGGATGATCAGGATCAGGACTCCCGCCATCAGGGCCATTAGGGGTTGCAATGAGATATGGATATTCATGTATGGGGCCTCCTTAAAGATTGGAAAAGGAATTCCTTCAAACCGTCAAGGACCTTGGCGGATTCCGCAAGGCGTTAAGCCTCTCCTCCCTGGCGGGATGACGTAGCTTCCGCAATCCGTCCGCCTTGATTTGGCGAACCCGCTCCCGCGTTACGCCGAATCGGCTGGCGATGTCGGTAAGGGTCAAGTTATCCTCGCGATCGATGCCGTAAAACATCTTGAGAGTGAGGCTTTCCCGATCCGTCAAAACCCCGAGCATGCTTTGCATGGCCTTTGCCACCATCCAAGAACGGGAAGAGGCGTCGGTTTTGGGAGAAATCGAATCCGGAAGGCTGTGTTCGTATCCGCCTTCCTCATCCCCCGCCACCGGGCGGCTCAGGGACAAAGACGGATTGGCCAAGAAGAGGCAGGCCTCCACTTCGGCTTCGGCGACGCCCATCTCTTCGGCCACTTCGACGGAGGACGGTAGTCGTCCCAGGGTCTGCGCCAGTTTCCGGTTCGTCTTCCCGATCGTTCGCAAGACTTCCACGCGGCCAGTGGGAACGTTCAGGACCCGGGTTTGCTCGGCCAGGGCGGTCAAGATTCCCTGGCGAATCCACCAAACGGCGTAGGATATGAACTTGAAATTCATGGAGCCATCATAGCGGCGGGCCGCCCGCATCAAGCCGAGGTTTCCCTCGCTGATGAGATCACCCATCGATAAACCCTGGTTTTGGTAATTCCGGCAGACGGCTACGACGAACTTGAGATTGGCTTCGACGAGCGTCTTTACGGCCAGGTTATCGCCCGTCCGGATGCGATCCGACAGCGCCCGCTCTTCCGCCAGGGTCAATCCCTTGATGGCTTTGATTTCCTTGAAGTAGGTGGAGAGACGATCGCCTCCCTCAACGAATTCCAGGCGTTCCGTGCGCTTTACCGGCTTCGGGGACACGCTATTGCGGGCCACTGGTTCTTGATTCATGATCATATGTTGTACTCCTGCATTTGCTTCTCGGGGAGGGAATATATGCCATCAGGGAAAGGCCAGGAATACACCGTAGGGATGAAAATAGACTTAATCCTTTTCCCCAGGGCGTATAAGGAACGATTGTCCTTGTGGATCGCTCCGCAATCCCTAAGTTCCATGCGTACCGATTCGAAAGGAATCCGATGAACAAGCAAATTATCCGCTCGATGGCCCTCACGGCCTTGGCCACCGGCCTCATATTGAACTCCGCCATGGCCGAAAGCCGCGTAAACAGCGAAACCGCCCAGGTCAAGAAGGATAGCGCCGATGTCCGGAACGACCGGAAAGATGTCCATAATGCCGATCATGCGTTGAAAGGCGATAAGCATAAGCTGAAAAGGGACAAGCGGGATGCCGGAGCCGCCCATGAAAAGCGCGAAGCAGCGGAAGACAGCCTGGCGAAATCGAAGAAGGACGGCTCGGACAACCACGAGGTAACCCGCAACGAAGTGGCCGTGGCGAAGGACAAGCATACCGAGGCGGCGGAGAACCGGGAAGTACGCGCCGACAAGCGCGATATCGCGGAAGACAAGGCCGATATCAAGCGGGATGAGAAGGATCTGAAGAAGGACAAGAAGGACCAGAATAAGGATAAATCCGATCTGAAGCGCGAGAAAAAGGAAGCCAAGGACGAGGCCGCGCAAAAGCAGAACGACAATCCCGGCCACTAGGCCGGAAACGGAACTACAGGTCGTCGACTTCAGGCCGGGCGCCATGCCCGGCCTGGATTGCTAGATTGGGCTAGTCCCCAGACCAAAAAGAGGCAGGATGGCCGAGCAGCCCGTCAGGAATTACGTCGTCGTCACTTTGGATATCGTCCCGCGGGTTTTCATGCTCAAGGAAGAGGATATTCCCCGGTGGGGCTTCCAGCCAGGCTTCATTTTCCACAGCTGGCTCCGGTCCGGCCCTGCCGGCGTCATCGGCGTGAAATTTTCATCCTGGATGATCAAGCAAGGAAACCTGACCCCCGCCGAAAGATCCGTCGTTACGCAGTGGAACCATTCCGAATCGGATTACGAGGTGTTTTTCGGATCGGTACGCGACTATGATCACGACGATGCCGAGTCCGATGAGTCCGGCTCCGCCTATCTGATGCGATTGGATGCGAGCACGCTGGCCCTTTGTTTCCCCATCCATGGTTCGACGCTAGGGAAGGCGGGGGCTGCGGTCCTGGCCGCCTCATTGACGGACTGGACCGGATCAAGGTAAGGCCTGGCCCTTCCCCCAAGAACGCGCCGTCCCTGCCACCCTCCTGGCCCGGGACCTTGGCTTGCCCTGCGTTGGCGGTTCCCCGACCTCCTTTTCCTGACTCCCGCCAAGCCCATCGCGTAAGATCGAGCTTCATCCGCCGCAAATTCGGATGAATTTGGAAAAATTAGGCTTTAAAATATTTAGGTAGACTAACAATCAAATAATAGATATGTTTGTCACATGAAATATTTCCGCATCTTAGAACGGTCCCCTGGTATTTCGGCTCTAGTAGGATGAACGCAACCTCCTTACCGAAGAATTCGGCTGTGAACGCGCTCTCCAGGGGCTCAAGCGCGTCGGATGCCGCGCGGCTCGCGGAGATTTTCCCGAGAATGATGGCCGCCTTGTCGCAGATCACCCATGCCGAGGAATTGATCCATGAGAATCTCACGCCTTCCCAAATCAAGGTACTGAACATACTGGGGGAGTCCGACGGACCGAAACGCATGTCCGAGATCGCGAAGGCGCTGGGGATAACCCAGGCCAGCCTGACCGAAACGGCCAAAAAGCTCGTCGCCCAAGGCTACATCAACCGGGCGAGGAAAGTCGATGACGACCGCGTCGTCAACGTCACCTTAACCCCCCAAGGCGAAGACTTGGCGATTGAAATCAAGCGCAAAATCCGCAGCTATTTCAACCTCGTTTGCGACGGACTCGATCCTAAGGATCGGAAGAAGCTGGTCGAATGCCATGACTTTATCCTCAAAACCTATGTGGACGCGGCGACGAAAAGAATACCTAAGGGTAAAGGGGAATAATTCTTGGCTGGAATCCGGATTTTGCTTATCGAAGACAACCGCATATTGCGCGAAGGCATCACGGCCCTGATCAACGGGCAGGAAGATGTGGAAGTCGCCGCGGTTTCCGATGGCAGAGGCAATACCCTTTCGAAAACCCGCTCCGCGAAACCGGACCTCGTCCTCATGGACTTAGGTCTAGACAGCCAAAATAGCCTGGCCGTGGTGCAGGCTGTGAAAAAGGAATTCCCGGAGATAAAAATCATCGGTATGGGCTTGGCCCCCGCGCAGTCGGACATCCTGGAATTCGTCCAGGCCGGGGCGGAGGGGTTCATCCTTAAAACCGCGACCGTTGCCGAGATGATCCACACGATAAGGGCGGTCGCCTCCGGGGATACCGTGCTTCCTTCCTCGATGACCGGTTCCCTTTTCTCCCAGGTCGCCGAACACGCGATCCGCAGGGGGAAAAGGAACATCAACGGGGCAATCCGTATGACGGAACGCGAAAAGGAAGTCATCGCCTTGATCGTCGACGCGAAGAGCAATAAGGAAATCGCGGAGGAGCTCAATATCGCTACCTTTACCGTCAAAAGCCACGTGCATAATATCATGGAAAAATTGGCGTTGCATAGCCGCTTGCAAATCGCCAACCACGCCCGCAACGAACAACACGCCTAGCTTCCCCGACATCCTTTCCGAGCCGTGAATACGGCCTCCATCGCGTTCCGACTCCACCCGATTTCCATTCCCGATCCGATCAGCGCGCTGGGAGCGGAGAGCCCGGCGTTACCCCGAAATCGACTACTGCGATGATCACGGTTTCCGGTAGTAGCATGTTAAAGGATTAATCCCTTTTCCATACCTTCGGACTATTCCGGTTGCTCCCTGCCAGGCGTATCTTCTGGACACAACAGATAGGACGCCATGAAAACAAAAATCCCGCTCCAAAAGAAAATCCTGAAATACTCCGCCGGCCTTATTTGCGGGGCCATGGCCCTGGCTTCGGTGGCTCCGGCGACGACCTATTCCATGCCGCTGGAAAAGGTCAACTTGGGATCAACGGCGAAGTTCGCCGTACTCGCGGGCTCATTGATTTCCAACGTTCCCGGTTCCGCCATCACCGGCGACGTGGCATTGAGCCCTTCCGCCGGAAGCATGATCACCGGCTTCGGCGCGGATGAGATCACCGGAACCGTTTATACGGTCGACCAGACGGGACCCGCCGGTTCGGTGGCGGCAGCATCGGATTTGACGACGGCGAAGGGCGATTTGACCATCGCCTATAACGACGCGGCGGGCCGGACGCCGGTTCCTGAGGGCCCGTTCCTGGACCCGGGCGCGGGCGACATCGGAGGATTGACCCTCATTCCCGGCCTCTATAAGTTCACCAGCGCCCTTTCCATCACGGGCTCCGACGTCACCCTGTCCGGGACCGCGGAAGATGTCTGGATCTTCCAAATCGCTTCCGGCCTCAATGTCGGCAACGGCATCAAGGTCATTTTGTCCGGGGGAGCGCAAGCGGCCAACATATTCTGGCAGGTCGGCACTTCGGCAACCTTAGGCACCACTTCCGTCTTCAAGGGGACCATCATGGCTGATCAGTCCATCTCCCTGAATACAGGCGCCACCCTCGATGGCCGCGCCTTGGCCAGTATCGCCGCCGTTACCTTGGCCTCCAGCACGGTGACCCGGCCGGATCCGTCGAACGTGTCCCTTAAAGGTCATGCGGACCGGCGGAACCGCTCCTACCCGAACCCTCTCTTCCGTGCCCATGGGTTGGTCGACCTGAACGGCAGGGTGCGCCGCGCGCAAACCCCGATTATCGATTGAACGCAGTTCACTTTGTCACTTACCGAACGTTTCAAACTTCGCGAGGAAATTATTAAGAACAAAACCTTGAATCTCAAATCGATCGCCGCCTCCGCCGTCCTGGCCCTGGCGACCCATTCCATGGCCGAACCCACCACCAACGTGGATCCGCCCGTAACCGAGCATATCGACGCCAATACCGAGATCCGGGTGGTGGCGCCCACCAATACCTTCTACGGCACGCGGGGTCTGCCCCAGACCGGTTCCGCCGAAGCCTTGGGACAGGGCCGTCTCATTTTCGGACTGAACGGGTCCTTCTATCAGCAGCAGAAGGAATTCGCGAAGGGGCCAAATAAGGGCGCCAATTTCTTCACCGGCATCGGATCGATCGCGTACGGATTGAGCCGCCAAGTGGATGCCTTCGCATTCATCACGGGAATAGGTTCCACTAATTACAATAGCCAGCAGGCATCCGGACCGGGGACGGTGGGCGTTGGCGTGCAGGGTACGCTGCCCTTTTCCCAGTCCGCGCCGGTACGCATGTTCGCGCAGCTTACCCTCGATCAAGGTCTGACGAACAATCCCATCGATACCAATTTCGCCGATGGGTATAGCTACTTCGAATCGCGTACCGGCCTCGATTTCACGGGTAAGCTCATCCAAACCCTGGTTTTCGGCAACGAGGACGCGGGTTTCAAATGGCATTTCAACGAAGGCGTGGTCACCTCCACCGAGTCCGGCACCGACAACCTACTGCTCTTGAGCACCGGCGCCCAAGTTAATGTCTTCGCGGCCGTTCTGGGGGCCGAATTCCATGCCCGTTCCCCGATCGACGCCATCGAGTTCGGCACCGATCCCATGTGGATAACGCCCTCGGTGCAGTTCCGTTCCGGGTATGACATCAACCTCAGCGCCGGCGCCGACATCGCGCTTTCGGGAGATCGCAACGATGCGACCGGTACCCGGGCCCTGGAACCTTATCGCCTCTTCGCGGGCATGACCTTTACCCTGGACACCGAAGCGGGTGCGCGCGCGGAAGCCAAGGCGAGGGCGCAACGCGAAGCCCGGGAAAAGGCCGAACTACGTAATCAGAACAAATCCCTGGTTAATGAAGCGAAGGAAGATTCCCTCGCGGCTTTGCGCCAGAAATCCCAATCCGATTCTTCGGCAACCGCCGCCGCAGCCAAGAACAGCGCCGACTCCCTGGCCATGGCCCGCAAGGCGAAAAGCGACTCTTCGGCGAGCGCCAATAAGGCCCGCCAGGATTCGCTCGCCCTGGCGCAGTCCCAGAAGGATCTCGCGCTGGAGAAATCCAAGCGTTCCGACGCGGAAAAGCAGCTCCTATCTACCGGCCTGCTCCTCATGGACGCGGTCTACTTCGAGACCAACAAGACGGACATCTCCATCAACTCCAAGCCCTACTTGAATATCATCGCCAAGATGCTGACCAAGTATTCCAAGCTGCAAATCGAGGTCTCGGGCCATACCGATGACGTCGGAAGCGATGCCCGCAATCTCACCCTGAGCCAAGGCCGCGCCGAATCCGTGGCTGCATACATGGTGCAGGTCGCTCCGGAATTGAGGGGAATGCTGAGCGCGAAGGGCTATGGGGAATCGCAGCCCAAGGCCGACAACAAGACCGCCGAAGGCCGGAAAATGAATCGCCGGACCGAACTGCAAGTGCTCAACAAGGAAGCGCTCAAGGAATACAACCCTTGATTCGCGGCGGGGCGTTGGTTCCAACGCCCTTTCGCTCTCCACGGTAATGCCTCCTTTTGCCGAATGAAAGGTCCGTATGAACCAGAAGACTTCCATGTCGGATGCCCTTTCCGAATCGGCCCGGGAAATGGATTTCATCCTGGGGAACCTGAAAGACCATGCCATTTTCCTGATTGACGCCAAAGGCGTAATCCGGAGTTGGAATACGGGATCGGAACGCGTGTTCGGATACAAGGATTCCGAGGCCATAGGGCAATCTTTCGCTACCATCTTCACTCCCGAAGACGTTCAGGCCGGCATTCCCGAAAGGGAGTTGTCGACGGCCCAAGCCGAAGGCAAAGCCGAAGATGAGAGATGGCACGAGCGCAAGGACAAGTCGCGCTTTTGGGCGTCCGGGGCGGTAGTCCCTTTGCAGGAATCGAACGGGGAACCTCGGTATGTCAAGGTTGTCCGGGATGCGACCGATCGCAAACGGGCGGAAGATGCCGACCGGATGGAATCCATCGGCAGGTTGGCGGGCGGGGTGGCCCACGACTATAACAATATGCTGACGTCCATCATCGGATATGGCGAATTGCTGGCCGCATCCATTTCCGAAGACAGCCCGCACCAGGGTTGGCTTCTGGAGATCCTGGAATCGGCGCGGCGGGCCGCCAGCCTTACCCGGGACCTCCTGGCCTTCAGCCGCAGGCAGATGATCACGCCGGAGCCTACGAACATCAATGAAATACTCTTCCGGGTGCAGGGCCGTTTGCGATTGACACTCGGGGAACGGGTGGCTCTACGTATCGAATCCGATCCCGGCCTGGAAACCGCCCTGTTGGACAAGTCCCAGATCGAACAGCTGCTGATGAACCTCGCTTTGAACGCGAAGGAGGCGATGCCGGAGGGCGGTCTCGTTACCATAAGCACCCAGAGCGCCATAGCCACCGAGGCGGCAGCCAGACAGGCGGATACCGCGGGCGCGGCGACCGCGAGGAGTTCCGCGATCGCCTTAAGCGCCGCAAGCATCGCCAACGTAGGCCAAATCTCGCCAGGGCCTACCGGAGAAAAGGGGGAGGCCGAGAGGTCAGCCTATATCACCTTGATTTTCAAGGATAACGGGAAAGGGATGGACGCGGAAACCACGGCCCATGCATTCGATCCTTTCTTTTCCACCAAGCCCAAATCGACCGGATCGGTCGGCTTGGGGCTTTCCACCGGTTATGGAATAGTCCAGCAGAGCGGAGGGACCATTTCGGTGACGAGCGTGCCCGGGAGCGGTACGGAATTCGTGATCCATCTGCCGGTGTCCACGGAAGCGCATCTCCCGCCTGCGCGCGAATCCGAGCTTTGGGCGAAAGGGCCAATCGTCCCGGCGGGAATGGGGAACGCCCGGAAGAAAACCATCCTGTTGGTGGAAGACGAGGTTGCCGTCAGAAAGCTCGCTTCCGAAGTCCTACTGGCGAACGGGTACCAAATCCTGGAAGCCGGGAATGGCGAGGAAGGGTTGGCGATTTTCAGAGGCCACGCGACCGGCATCGATGCCGTTGTTACGGATCTCGTAATGCCGAAAATGGGAGGCCTGGCCTTGGCGCGGCATATCCTCGCCGGCTTGCCTGATACTCCCATCGTATTCATGTCCGGTTATCCTGATGATCCCTTGATCTCGCTGGATACGAAGCACAGGTGCGTCTTCTTGCAAAAGCCCTTCTCAGTTGCGGAATTGTTGGCGAAAGTGGGAGAAGTGTTTTCCGGGATGGCCATGAAATAGCCGGCACCGCTCCCAGGTCAGAAACGGACGGCGACTTTTCCGAAGTACTCCCGTCCTTCGGCCAAATAGCGGCCGGGATTCGGCGAAACGACGTTCACGTATTTCTTCGCCCGGTTGGCCTATCCCGTCAGGGGGCGAAGGCTGTTGCTATTATAAACCGATGGATACCGAGGACGGAATCGCCGGCGCTTTGGGCGAGGGCAATCAAGCGTTAAGCCCGGAGGCGGTGCGGCTCTTCACGGAGAATCATCTTCGTTTCCTGAATTTTCTGCGTCGTCACGTTCAAAGCGATGTCATTGCGGAAGACCTTTTGCAACAAGCCATTCTCAATGCCGTTCGGCACGGCAAGGATTGGGATGAGAAGGAAAATTCCTTGGCCTGGTTTTACCGCATCCTGCGGAATCAGCTAACGGATCATTACCGTAAACGAGCCTCGGAACAGCGGAAGATGGATGCGCTGAGGCTGGAAGCCGAGCAGAGCGGATTGCATCCCGAATCAGCGGAGGATCGGAATCAACTTTGCGGCTGTTTTGAGGGGCTGCTGCCTTCCTTGAAGGGCGAATATGCCGACCTGATCCGAAGGATTGACCTTGGGGGCGAGGATCCCGCGTCTGTCGCCAGTGGACTGGGTATTTCCTACAACAACCTTTCGGTTCGGCTGCATCGTGCCCGGAATTCCCTGCGTTCGAGCTTGGAGAAAACCTGCGGCATCTGCACGCGGCATGGCTGCCTTGATTGCACGTGCGTCCATCCGAAATCGCAGGGTCCGAAACCGGTGTAAGTTTTGCTCTCCTCTACCGTCTGTAGGGTTGCGGGGCGGTCGACGCCCGCGGAATCTAGTTTTGAGACCATTAACTCTTGGTGGAGATGAAAATGGAGACGCACCCGGCAACGGCCAAAACGGAAAAGGATCCCGTTTGCGGCATGACCGTACAACCCGGGAAGGTTGCGGCACAGGCCGAATATGGCGGGAAGACCTGGCATTTCTGCTCCCGGCATTGCCATGACAAGTTTACAGTAGCTCCCGAAAAATTCATCCCTCGTCAACCCGTACTGGATTTGCCTCTTATGGATTCGGATAAGGGCGGAAGCCAGAGGCCAAGTACAATTTACACCTGTCCCATGCATCCGGAGGTAAGACAGGCTGGACCCGGGAATTGCCCGAAATGCGGTATGTCCCTGGAACCCCAGTCTCCCGCGGCCGCGGGGGAAGAAACGGCTAATCCCGAATTCGAGGACATGCAGCGCCGTTTTTGGGTCAGTACGGTTTTGACCACGCCCCTGCTGGTTCTGGTCATGATCCATATGGTTTCGGCTTTCCATCTGGAAGCGGTGCTTCGCCCCGAGTGGCAGCGCGCATTGGAATTGGCGCTGGCAACCCCCGTGGTCCTATGGGGAGCTTGGCCGTTCTTCCAACGGTTTTGGGCTTCCCTGGTCCATCGTAGCCTCAACATGTTCACCTTGATAGGCCTCGGGGTAGGCGTGGCCTATCTCTACAGTGTCGTGGCCACCCTCGCGCCCGGGATCTTCCCGGTATCCTTTCGAGATGCGCATGGCCAGGTGGGCGTGTATTTCGAGGCCGCCGCCGTCATCGTAACCCTGGTGCTACTGGGCCAAGTCCTGGAACTCCGCGCCCGCAGCCAAACGGGCGCGGCGATCAAGGCCTTGCTGGGGCTCGCGCCCAAGACCGCCCGCCGCGTGCGCGAGGATGGCGTGGAAGAGGAAATCCCCCTGGCCAATGTGCAAGCGGGCGATCTCCTTCGCGTGCGACCCGGCGAGAAAGTGCCCGTGGACGGAAAAGTGTCCGAGGGTTCGAGCGCGGTGGACGAGTCCATGGTGACCGGTGAGCCGATGCCGGTGGAAAAAAAGGCCGGAGATCCGGTCATCGGGGCGACCGTGAATGGCCGGGGATCCTTGATCATGCGCGCGGAAAAGGTCGGCGCGGATACCTTGCTCTCGCAAATCGTCCAGATGGTTTCCGAAGCGCAGAGGAGCCGGGCGCCCATCCAGAAGTTGGCCGATCGGGTTTCCGGTTATTTCGTGCCCATCGTGGTGGCGACTTCCATTCTCACCTTTATCCTATGGGCCTGGCTGGGTCCGCAGCCTGCCTTGGCCTATGCCCTCATCAACGCCGTCTCCGTGCTCATCATCGCTTGCCCATGCGCCCTGGGGCTGGCCACTCCCATGTCCATCATGGTCGCGACCGGCAAGGGCGCCACCTCCGGAGTGCTGTTCAAGAACGCCGAGGCCATCGAAATCCTGCGTCAGGTCCAGGTGCTGATCGTAGATAAGACGGGAACGCTTACCGAAGGCAAGCCGCGTTTCGCGGGGATGGAAACCTTGCCCGGATGGGAGGAAACCGAGGTGTTACGTCTGGCCGCAGGCTTGGAACAGGGGAGCGAACATCCGCTCGCCGAGGCGGTCGTCCATTTCGCGGAAGAGAAAGGCATAGTTATCCCCAGGGTCCATGAATTCCAATCGGTGACCGGCAAGGGGGTACGCGGGAGCGTGGACGGCCATGCGGTGGCCTTGGGCAATCTTCCCATGCTGCGCGAATTGGGTTCGGATCCGGGAATCTTGGCCGATAAAGCGGAAGCGAGACGCAAGGAAGGCCAGACGGTTTTATTCGTAGCCGTGGATGGCCGCGCGGCAGCCCTCTTGGCGGTCGCGGATCCCATCAAGTCCTCGGCGGCGGGCGCCATCGCTGCGCTCAAGCGGGACGGCTTACGGATCGTGATGTTGACCGGAGATAACCGGACCACGGCCGATGCGGTGGCGCGCAAGTTGGGACTGGACGAGGTGATCGCCGACGTCCTGCCCGATCAGAAAGCCGCCGCGGTCAAGCGGTTGCAGGCTGAGGGCAAGCGGGTGGCGATGGCGGGGGATGGCATCAATGACGCGCCCGCTCTGGCCCAGGCGGAAGTGGGCATCGCCATGGGCACGGGCACGGACGTGGCGATGCAAAGCGCGGGCGTAACCTTGGTCAAGGGCGATTTGTCCGGTATCGTGCGGGCCCGCCGCCTCAGCCAGGCCACCGTGGCCAATATCCGCCAGAATCTCTTCTTCGCGTTTATCTACAACGCCCTGGGCG
>JAEKLQ010000092.1 GCA_019509785.1 Fibrobacterota bacterium
TGCGGAACTGGTCGTGATGTAGGCTTCCGAAATTCCCGTTTTTATGGGAACAATCGGGCAATCAAATTAATTGGTTCCCAATTATTAGCAATTCCTACCTCTTCCCGCCTTGGCGGCCCATCTAAACATTACGCTTCGACGCTGTCGTTGACCCATTCTTAATTCCGATATTCGATCGGTAACGTTTCCATTTATATTTCCTACTGCCATTTCGTCCTGCGATTTCAACAGCTTGCTCTTTAAATCTTCGCGAAGGAATCTGACAGCATGGATCTTGAATTAATGGATTTTAATTGGAGAGTAGAAGAATATCGGGCTTTACGTGCCGAAATACTGGCGAATGAGGACTATCAAAAAAATCTGGTCATCTGGGGGACCACAATACTCGCGGGAGCCCTCGGAGTGATGTTCAAATCGGAATGCAAAGATTTCCGATTCATTCTTGTCTTTCTTACGAATTTATTGGCGTGCAGCTTTTGGCTAACTTGGGCAAAGTTGACTTCCATCACAGAATCCATCGGCACTTATATTTGGCTTTACCATGAGAAAGTAAGCCCGATGAACTGGGAACTCTTTCAGAGAATCGGGACGTTCCAAACGGGAAAAGAGAATGTTATCGACGAAGGCCTAGGTTCCGGGAATCCCGCGATCAAAGGCTTTTTGGGAATATTCTCGATTGGGGCCACGTCGGTCCCATTTATGGTTGTCGCCTTTTTGACACTTTGTCTGCTGTATATGTCTCCGCCAGATATTTTGATTTGGCCTGTGAAAATGACCTCTCATCATCTAGGTCTAGTCATACTTTTCCGAATCTTCTCCCTCTTTCTCTTTATTCTAACCACCGCGTTTGTGGTTCTCATGTTTGCGGAAATTCGGCCGGATAAAAAAAAGGACAAGACCGGGAGCCAATTGCTCAGGTGTGAAAGGTTCCGATTCCGTGACGCGTGGTACTTGCTGAAAAAAAGATGGCCCTTATTTCAGATCTATAGAAATGAGGTCCCAAATAACCTTTAAAGGGATACGAAGAGGCCTCGCTACAACGAGAAGTTAATTATGCAGGCCCCGAGCGCCGCTGAGATCAGAAGTGCTTCAGCGGCGACTTGCCAATCGCGAACACGTTGAAACCCAGCTTGAACAACTTCCTGTGATCCAGGATATTGCGCCCGTCGAATAGGAAGGCGGGCTGAGGCATCGATTTCAGGATGCGCTCGTAGTCGAGATCCTGGTACTGCTTCCACTCCGTCATGATCGCGATGGCATGCGCGCCTTCCGCCGCCTTGTAGGGATCCGTTTCAAAGGTCACGCCGGACTTCACGTCCTTTAGATCCTCCCTCGCATGCGGGATGGCCTTGGGATCGGTTATGATGACCTCGGCGCGCTCTTCCAGCAGTCCGCGCGTGATGGCCAGGGCAGGGGACTCGCGGGTGTCCCCGGTATTGGCCTTGAAGGCGAAGCCGAACAGGGCGATGCGCTTGCCCGCCACGGTATTGAACATGTTCATTAGCATGTTCTGGATGAAGCGCTTCTGCTGCCACTGGTTCAGCTTAACCACGGACTCCCAGTAATCGGCTACCTCGTGCAGGCCGTAGCTGTGGCAAATGTAAACCAGGTTAAGGATATCCTTTTGGAAGCAGGAGCCGCCGAAACCTACGCTGGCCCTCAGGAACCGCGGCCCGATGCGGGAGTCGGTGCCGATGGCGTAGGCCACTTCGTCGACGTCGGCTTCGGTGCGTTCGCATAAGGCGGAGATGGAATTGATGGACGAAATGCGCTGGGCCAGGAAGGCGTTGGCGGTGAGCTTGGAGAGTTCCGCGCTCCACACGTTGGACTCGAGGATATTCGCGCGGGGTACCCAGTGGGCGTAGATGTCCACCACTTCCTTGCGCGCCTTCAGCCCTTCCGGGGTTTCGCGCGAACCGATCAAAACCCGATCCGGTTTTTCCAGGTCCTGCATGGCGCTGCCTTCCGCCAGGAACTCGGGATTGGACAGCACTTCGAAATGAATCCCTTTGCTATTGGCGTTGAGGATGCGCTCCATGGCCTCGGCGGTGCGTACCGGCAGGGTCGACTTCTCGATGATGATCTTGTTGCTGTCGGAGTTCGCCAGGATCTGGCGGGCGGTCTTCTCCCAGTATTGCAAGTCCGCCGCCTTGCCCGCCCCTTGCCCGAACGTCTTCGTCGGCGTGTTCACCGATACGAAGATGATATCCGCCTCGCGGATGCCCCGATCGGTTTCGGTCGAGAAGAAGAGGTTGCGGCCGCGCGCCTTTACCACCACCTCGTCGAGGCCGGGCTCGTAGATAGGGATGTTCGGGCTGTTCCAGGCATCGATCCGCTCTTTGTTGATGTCCACCACCGTGACCTTATAGGACGGGCACTTCTCGGCGATCTTGGTCATGGTGGGGCCGCCAACGTAGCCGGCGCCGATGCACAGGATGTTTTTCTCGAACTTCATCAGGTCTCCGCGGGGAAGAAGTGCATAGAAATACGATTGACTGCCGGAAATTTCAAGGATTTCGGACCCGAATCAAGGTGGATCCCGGATTACCCGGCTCGGGCCGTACGGCCGCGATCCGGCTTTTCCAGACGCTTTCCAGCTTGCGGCGCAGGGCGCCTTTGATGGAGTCGGACGCGCCGGAGCTATGGCCGTGGATCACCCGCAGGCTGCCGCCAGACGGGGTCCAGCGCGCGAGGGCCAATTCCACTTGAGCCATGGCTTCGGCGATGGAAAGCCCATGGAGGTCGAGCTCTTCATCGACCTCGATCAGTAGCCTCGCCGGGCCCTTGCCGTCGAGCGGGTCCTTGCGTTTGCCCGGCTTACGGCTCATGGCCGCTCCCGCTGTCGGGAAGCAAGGCCTCCACGGTGGCGAAGAAGTCATGGTGCGGGTCCCAGGCTTCCGCGCCTTCGCGGCTTCCGTACTTCCCTCCCGAATTCTGGAAGCCCAGCTTACGGGTAAGCGACCGCAGGAAGCGTACGCAAGGCTGCCGTTTCTCGACGCGGTCCAGGCTGTCCCAACTCGCGCGCATCTCGCGCTTAAGGAAATCGGGATAATGCACGCGCTCCCCGGATTTACGGAGCCACATGATGTCGCCCAGCATGCGGTAGCGCGCGTCCCCGGAGCCTTGCAGGGCGAGTTGGGTCAGGATTTCCGCGTCCATCTCGCGCGTGAATCCCTTGGCATGGGCCGATTCGTGGCAAATGCCGATCAGGCGCCAGTAGCGCGGGGCGGGATGGGCTTCGGGAGGCACCATAGCCAACTCGCCGTAAAAAGGATCGTGGAACGCGGGCCCGCCGTAGCTCAATCCCAAAAGGGTGGTGAGCGGGCCCATCGGTTTCATCCGCCCTACGCTTCTTCCGGGGGGGAGGTCCAATCGCGCCAGCACGGTGTCGAGCCGCAGATTGCATCCCGCCAGGATCTCGCGTTCGCTTAGGGACTCGTACCATGCAGGGGAAAACGTGCGCAGCAAGCGCTCTTCGCGCCGCTCGAGGTCGCGATGGAACCGGTCGTAAGGAAGGGCCGGGGCCGGGAACTGCCTGGCCAGGGGACGACGCCAAGCGGTGGGGGCAAGGCTCATGGGGAAAGCGCCTTGGCCCATCGCCATGCACGCCAGGATCACCGGGCCGCAGGCCAAGGGGACGAAGATGGCGCGATGCGCGCGCAGCGCGCGCCAACGTCCCAGGACCGCGGCGATAAGCAAGACAGCCCCGCATGCGAGGCCCAGCCATACGGTCAATTCCACCAGGGAAAATGGGATCCGATCGACCAGCGCGCCTTTGGCGCGCGACAAGGGCAATCCGATCGAGCGCCAGTACGCTGTGAAAAGGGACGTCACGTCCCCAAAATAGCAAAGGCCGCCGAGGTAACGCGAAAGATACGGATCGGAGCGGGCTTAGGACCAGCCGAGGACGCGGAAACCGGCGTCGAGGTAGGGGACGTAATCCGCGACGGCTTCCTCCAGCCCCCGGATCGGCGCCGCGTACCCGGCGGCGCGAAGCTTGGCGATACCGGCCTGGGTCCGGTATTGATAGGTATCCCGGATGGATTCGGGCATGGGAACGAATTCCACCCTGGGCTCCTGTCCCAACTCCCGGAACAAGGCTCGGGCCAGGTCCAGCCAGGTGCGCGCCTGCCCGCTTCCCACGTTGTAGATCCCTCCCGGCGCGGCCGGATCCAGAAAATGCAAAGCCGCGTCCACGGCGTCCTTCACGTAGAGGAAATCCCGCAGTTGCAGGCCGTCCCCGTAATCCGGGCGATGGGATTTGAAAAGGCGCACCGCGGCGCCCTCCCGGATCTGGAGATAGGCTTTCGCCACCATGCTCATCATGTCGCCCTTATGGTATTCGTTAGGCCCGAAGACATTGAAGAACTTCAGGCCCACCACGCGATCCAGGTTCCCGTGGCGCAGGTTCCACAAATCGAACATGTGTTTGGAATGGCCGTAGGGGTTGAGCGGCCGCAGGGAAGCCAGCAAGACATGATCGTCGCGGTATCCCTGGCTTCCGTCGCCGTACGTGGCCGCGGAAGAAGCATAAACCAGGCGGATGGGCCGGGGCCGATCCAAGCACCATTCGGCCAGCGCCTTGCTGTACTCGAAATTGTTGCGGGTCAGGTAGCCCGCGTCCGTCTCGGTGGTCGAGGAGCACGCTCCCATGTGGAAGACCGCTTCCACCTCCACGTCGTCCAGGCTTCCGGCCCGTAACGTCTCCAGGAAATCGAGCTTGTCCGCGTAGTCCTGGTATGCCAAAGGCACGAGGTTCTTCCACTTCGAGCTTTTATCAAGCTCGTCCACCAAAAGCAGGTTGGTGCGGCCGACCTGATTCAAGCGCCAGGCCAGGGCGCTGCCGATGAATCCGGCCGCTCCCGTCACGATGATCAAGGGTTGCTTTGCCACAGGGCAATTATGTTTATTTTCGGGGGTCGCAACAAGCAAGGAGTCGGCGCACGATGACCAGGAAAGAAAAAGCGCAGGGTATCATGGCGTTCCTGGACCGCTTATACCCCAATCCGCCCATCCCGCTTTACCATACCAATCCATATACCCTATGCATCGCGGTATTGCTTTCGGCGCACACCACCGATAAGTCGGTCAACGCCGCCACGCCCGCCCTTTTCGACCTGGCGGATAACCCGAAGGCCATGGTGAAGCTCGGTCCCGAAAAGATCCGCGCCCTGATCCAGAAGGTGGGGCTCTCCAACACCAAGAGCCGCAATGTCTGGAACCTGTCGCGTATCCTTTTGGAGAAGCATGGGGGCGAACTGCCACGGAACTTCGAAGAGCTGGAAGAGCTGCCCGGGGTGGGGCATAAGACCGCCTCCGTGGTCATGTGCCAGGCATTCGGGGTTCCGGCCTTCCCCGTCGACACCCATATCCACCGGCTGGCCCAGCGCTGGGGGCTTTCCGACGGTCGCACGGTGGAGAAGACCGAAGCGGATCTGAAGGCGGTCTTCCCGAAGGAGAAGTGGACCAAGCTCCACTTGCAAATCATTTATTACGGCAGGGAATACTGCCCGGCCCGGAACCATGACCTGGCAAAGTGCCCCCTTTGCGAACGTTTCGGGACCGCCCTCGTCAAGAAGGCGTCCCGCGTTCGTAAGAAGATCCCGACCTGCCCCGTCCATGCCCGATGAATTCGACGGTCATCCGTTTCTATTTTTAACGATCCTACCGCTTGGTTAGATTGCAAGATTTCAGCATTTTAGCCATTTTTCGGATGGCCCTAAGCAGGGAATCCACCGGGAGACATCCTTTGCCTTTTCGCATCTCACTTCTAGCCGCTCTAGTTTGCTGGATAGGCGTTTCCGCCCGCGCGGACGAGAAGATCATCACGGGGGGATATGATCTCAATACATTGTCGAGCTCCCTGTCCTCATCCAACAGGATCCTCAACGTTCGCATCGACAATTACGCCAATCCCGGCGAGCTGAAGATCACCCCTGCCGCGAACGCTCTGGACACCATCCTCCTGCATCGCTTTTCCTCCGATTCCGATGGCGTAATCAAGGTGGATTCCACCTTCATCGATGCCAAAGGTTTTACCGGCACCTTGATCCTGAAGAACCTGGCCTTCCGCTTGACCAAATCGAGGGCGGTCCTGATCGCGGGCTTCGATCTGAACCAGCCCAACAATCATCTCACCCTGGATTCCTGTACCCTCTATGCAGACACCCTGGACGGCCTTTTCCTGAGCTGGCAGGGCGATACCGCCTCCCGCGTGGACATCCGGAACAGCTGGTTCGTGGCGCGCGGCAGTACGACCAACACGGCGAGCATCCAAATCGCGACGGGAAGCGTTTCCCTCTCCAATTGCCTATTCAATTTCGCCGGTACGATCAATGGATCGTCCATCTCCAAACGCTTCGATGCCTTCTCGAACACGGCCAATCGGGTGCAATTCAAGCTGAGCGGGAACCCGGTAGGCGGCGTGGACCCCAGCTATTCTTTCGCGCAGAATCTCATCGCGTTTCATGGGACCGTGAATACCTTGGGCGGGGATCCTTACTACGTCCTGAATGCCTTGGGATTCAGCGATCCCCGCTCCAGCATCCAGGGCAATCGCATATACTCGGTCTGGAAAGGTTTCGATGCGCCCAGCGGGACCAAGGGCAAGGCCGGGCTCACGTCCATGGATTCCGTTTATGACGGAAAGGCATCCAGTGAACTCTGGGATTGGTATACGGACGCCAAGGATCCCTTGACGGGATTGCTTTCCGGCAACTCCACCTTGCGGCGCTACAACGTTCTCCCGGGAAGGACCTTCGTTGATACCCTCATCGGCGCGGATTCGCTCCGCGTCAACTTCAAGTCCGCGGATTTCCCCCGCATGTTCCGCTGGAACATGGGCGCGGCGCCGGACCTGCTGGATTCCGCCTATCGGCCCCTCGCGGTCCTTCCCGGAAGGCTCTCCTTCGGCCCGTTCCAAGTGGACAGCATCCGGGACAATGCCATCGCCGAATTCGGAAAACCCATCCTGCTGGACCAATCTTCCGGGAACCTGTTCCTGCCCCAAGCGAGCACGTCAAGGTACAATGGCACGAGCGTTTTCCAGAACCGGACGCCTCAGGCGCGCGTTTACGCTTTGGTCGATTCCGGGAATACCCCGCGCGGCTTCGCCGTGGAGCCCTTCCTGCCGACCGCGGAGAAGTTCGAGCATATCCGCTTTTTGCGGGTCGTCGAAGCGGGCGAGACCATCCTGAAAACTCCCGCGAACGAGAACATGCCGGATAGCTTACGCTACCTGAAGCGGGTCTTCGGATTCGGGACTTCCGCCAACGCGCCCGGCCAGGTCACCTTCTCTTCCAAGTTGAATACGATCGTCCCATGGTCCAAGCAAAGCGAAGGCGCCTGGTTCTGGTATTGGAGGGCCAAGGACACCCTGATACCCGTTACTGGAGGGGTTATCTGGGGCGATTCGCTGCTATATGGCTCATTCAACTATCAGAACCATGACAGTTCCTTCTTTGCATACCTCGTCGAAAAATTGTCGGTACATGCGGGTGCGACCACGAAAACCATCCCGGGGGCTACCTTGCTTTCCGGGTCCGCATCGGGTTACCAGCTTTATATCGATTCTTCGGTGGTGGACCCCGGGCGCTTCGGTTCCCCGACCAAGGGCTATAAGTTCGCCTGGACCGGGCGCGGCGCGAACGATTCCTTGTTCCTCATCCTCAAGTCCCCGGCGCCGGAAGCCCAGGCTTTCGCGCAAGTCCCCGGCAAGGCTGATGCGGATCTGCTTCCGTTGACGGCGGACTCCCTGGGGAATTTCAGGATCCCCATCGGCCCGGACGATTCGGGAAAAGTCTTTTTCGCCGGGGCGAAGTATAACGTACTGGCGGCCACGCCCTTCAGCGGAATCGTGAACGGCGTGTCCGTCGGCGGCCTTTACTCCACGACTCCGGGAATGCTCGCCTACCGGGATCTTTCCCAGTCCGCTGCGCAAAAGCTGGGAAGCAACCGGGATTCCGTCTTTCAGAACACCCGCTTCCTCGGTGGGAACCTTGATGCGAGCATAGGCCTGAACGTAACGCGCGATTATAACCTCGCCTTGAACATCACCAAGCCATTGACCTCCGATACCGCTGAAACATGGGCCTTGATCGCGGGAAAGTGGGTCAATATCAGCGCGGTAGCCAATGTTATCGGTGATACGGATCGCGTATTGATCCGGTATTCGAGCCAGCAACCCTTGCCGACGGATATCGTGGTGCTGGAAAGATTCAAGGCTCCGGATGCCTATTTCAAAACCAATCTGGACCCGCGAGTGGATTCCCTGGTCTTTTCCTTGTCGCCCGTGATTCCCGGCACCACCAATCCCGTCGTGGCCTATTGCCTTGAAGTTCACACTCTCGGGATCAATGGGGAAATGAGCCAATCCCCGTGCGTGAAGCAGGATCCGACGGTTGCCACGAAACTCCCCATCGTTGGGAAAACCGCATATGCCTATCGGATCGTCTATTACGTGGGCGCCGATACGACAACGGTCTCGCTTCCCCAGCCCTTGGTATACCCGGCCCAATTCGGCTGGAACGTGAATGACGCAATACAGGGCAATCCGGATCTAATCGCATTGGCCCAAGGCCAGTGGCACCTGATCGCCGTACCCGCGGTGGATACGACCTTGAAGGCATTGCTCGATAGCTCACCCCGAACCGCCACGGATACGGTCAGGGATACCACCATGGTTCTTGGCCTTCATCTCGACAAGAACGGCGAGACGAAGTTCGATTCCACCCAGCAATACGATTCCTATCGCATGGGGGCCTCACGCGCCATCCTGCTGGCTTCCAGCCATCCCCTCGCCTTGACCGTAAATCATCTGCCTTCTTCGCCGCGGAAATCGCTCAAGCCGGAAGTCCTGGCCACTAAACAGGGATGGAACCTGATCGGCAATCCCTTTCCCGTAACGCTGGGGAAGAATTGCATCAAGCCCCAGAAGCCCCATCCGGTCCGGTGGTGGCAGCTTATTTACGACGTCAACGTCGCCGGCAAATACAGGTGGGATAGCACCCTTCTCGCGGTTCCGCCCTTACGCGGCTTCGCCTACTATTCCGCCCAAGCCGAATCCTTAACCATCGATCCGAGCGATACGACGCCTCCGGCGCCCGTGGCCCACGCCAAGATCGCCGCCGGATCCGGCCGCCTGCGCATCGGGGTCGAATCGCCCTGGGGCGGTTCCAGCATGGCCCTCGTCCGCGGGGCGGGGGAGTACCCTGTACGTTACCTGCCCATGCCTTCCTCGCCTCTCGAACTCCGCGTCGGGGGGGACGGCGGGTTTTTCCTGAAGCCCGTGGACGATCTCGCTCGCGTCGATGAACCGGTGGAAATCCGCTCCAGCCGCGAGGGCACGGTCCGTTTTATCCTAGGCGAAAGCGGGCAATCCCCAGCCTTCGCCATAATCGACCAGTCCACCGGCGCCATTTACGATCAGTCCTCCGCCGGAGAGGTCCCGGTCAGCCAAGGGAGCCATAACTATCGCCTCTTGGCAGGCGACCCCGCCTTCGTAGGCGAACAGACCCAGGCCTTCCTGGCCTCCACGCCTTCAGCCATCGCGCTTTCCCAGAACTTCCCCAATCCCGCCCGCGGCATCACCCGCATCGCGATCGAGTGGCCGGCTACGCAATCCCGGGATCGGCGCGCGACCCTGGAGGTCCTCGACTTGCAAGGCCGTCGCCTTGCCCTCCGGCGCCTGGACGGGATCCAGGTAGGCCGCCAATTGATCGAGGTGGATGCTTCGGCTTGGAAGCCGGGCATCTATATCTACCGTCTCGCCGTGGTTACGGGAGGCCGGGTCCTACGCCTCCAGAAAAGAATGTTGGTGACTCCATGATCCTGCGCGCCCTGCTTCTGCATTCCATCTGCGCTTCCGCCGCCTTCGCGGCCGGCTGCCTGGAAAACAAGGACTTCTACCAAAATCTCCCTACCACCATCGGTCGCGAGGACCAGGTGGGCAAATTCCCGTTTCCCCTTAATTGCGATACCGTCTTCGTCCGCAAAGGCGTGACGACGGTGGTGTATCCCGGCACCATGCTTTATTTTTCGCACCCGTCCATCAACAGCGTCATCAAGGTGGAAGGGACCCTGATCTTAAAGGGCACGCGCAATTCTTACGTAACCTTGAGCGGCTCCCTCGACAGCAGCCGGAGCGGGGCGGAGCCGGGACAAAAATTATGGGGCGGGATAGAAGTAGCCGAAGGCGGCAGGCTCGCGATGGACTATGCCGGATTCATGCGCGCGCCCACGCCCATCACGGCCTTCTCCTCCCAGGTCAAGATCGTGAACAGTTGGTTCAAAGGCAGTTCGGGCATCATCCTCCCCGACGGCAGCCTGTTCCCGCTGGAATCGTCCTGGCATGCCATCAATGACTTGGACCTGGCCAAAGGCACGATCGACCGTAAAACCTCGGCCCGCCCCGCGGAGGCTCTGAGCGATAACGAGAAGGCCGATTTGATGAAGAAAGATCAGAACAATTGGTCTTGGAAGAAGGCGGGAATCGGGGCGGCCGCCGTGGCGGTCGTGGGCGTGGGAGCGATCTTATTGATGCCCGACAAGAAACCAGAGCCTTCGAAGAAGCCGGTCGTGGATAATAAACCCGCTTCGACCGGAATCGACCCCCTTAGCGCTCTTCCGTCCCAATAGCAGCGGATTTTTCCGGCCTCCGGGTCGAACCTGTTTCGCAATCGGCTTTTTAGTTTCCCGATTCGAACCGCTTCAACTCGTCGCGCAGCCGCGCAGCCTCTTCGTATTGCTCGGCGGCGAGGGCCCGTTTCAACTGATCCTTAAGGCGCTCCACCTTGCCCATCTGCGTTTCCTCCGGCGATTCCTTGGCGCGCGTTCCGGCCGGCGCCAGGGGTTCCGCTGGCGCCTCGCCCTCGCTCTCGCCGCCTTCCTTCACCAGGATGGCCGCGGCCTCGTATACGTCCTTGTGAACGAAGATGGGCACGCGATAGCGCAGGGCCAAGGCAATGGCGTCCGAAGGACGGGCGTCCACGTCCATGTCCTCGATGCCTTCCTTGCGCAAATGGATACGGCCGAAAAAGGTGTTCTCGGTCAGGTGCGTCACCTGAACCTTGACCACTTCCACGTCCAACATCCCCAGTACGTTCTTCATGAGGTCATGGGTCAGAGGGCGGGGCGGGGTCTGGTTGTTGTAGGCGATGGCTATGGATTGGGCCTCGTTGGCGCCGATGAAGATAGGGAGGACGCGGGCGTCGCCCGGAACCTTGAGGAAGACGATGAACCCCAGGTTGCTGACGGAGACGTTCTCGATTTTCGCTTCGAGGAAATCCTCTTCGTCGAATTCGAACTCGCCTTCGCTTTCGGGCAGATCATCGTCCTCCATCTCATCGGCCATGGCGCACCACCTCAGACATTAAAGAGAAAATGCATGATGTCCCCGTCCTTCACCACGTATTCCTTGCCCTCCTTGCGGACAAGGCCCTTTTCCTTGGCGGCCTGCCAGGTCCCGTATTTGGTGAAGTCGGCGTAGCCGAGGGTCTCGGCGCTGATGAAGCCGCGCTCGAAATCGCTATGGATGACCCCGGCGGCCTGGGGGGCGGTCCAGCCCTTATGTATGGTCCAGGCCCGGACCTCCTGTTCGCCGGCGGTGAAGTAGGTCTGCAGGCCCAACATGGAAAAGCCCTTGCGGATGACCATGGCGAGACCGCTTTCCTTGAGGCCCATCTCCTCCAGGAAGGAGGCCTTTTCCTCTTCGTTCAGCTCCGCGATTTCGCTTTCGATCTTGCCGCTGAACGTCAGCACTTCGCAATGATGCTCGGCGGCATACGCGCTGATCTTCTTGACGTGATCGTTGCCGGTGTGGATTTCCGTCTCGAGCACGTTGGCGCAATAGAACATCGGCTTCAAGGTCAGAAGGCCCAGGTCCTTGACCAGGAGCATCTCTTCCTTCGTCAGGCCGGCCGTGCGGGCGGGATTGCCGGCGTCCAGGCACACCTTGAGCTTCTCGAAAACCGCCACGCGCACCCGGGCCTCTTTGGCTTCGGCCGTAGCCAGCGCCGCCAGCTTCTTATCCTTGGAAAGCTTCTTGTCTACCATGTCCATGTCGCGGAGGGCCAACTCGGTATTCACGACGTCGGCGTCCCGCACCGGGTCCACGCTGCCGTCCACATGGGTGATGTCGATGTCCTCGAAGCAGCGGACCACGTGCATGATAGCGTCCGTCTCGCGGATATGCGCCAAGAATTGGTTGCCCAAGCCTTCGCCCTGGGAGGCCCCCTTTACCAAGCCGGCGATGTCGACGAATTGCATGACCGCCGGCAGCTCGCGCTTGGGTTTATAGACCTTTGCGAGCTCCTTGAGCCGTATGTCCGGAATCCCTACCATTCCCACATTGGGTTCTTTGGTGCAGAAAGGGAAGTTGGCGGCCTCAGCCCCGGCGCTAGTGAGCGCGTTGAAAATGGTCGATTTCCCGACGTTTGGCAGGCCGACAATGCCGCATTTGAAACCCATAGCGAATTAATTCCTTTGGCTGGAACCGGGCTTTTCTTGCCCGGGAAACGTCAAAAGTACGATTTTCTCCGGACAGCCAGGGGGGAATTTATTTTCCGAGTCGGCGGAAAATGGGATAATGTATGGAGTGGGAGTTGCAAGGTTCCAACACGAAGAAAATCATGGACTTAAGCGAGTCTACCCCAGGCTCGCGGAAGGGTCCTGTGGCTAATCTTCGGGCCCAACTACTGCGTATCCAACGCGGGAATTATGAGCGCAACTTGGCTTTGGTGAAGCGAAGCCTGGGCTCGAATCGATTAGTCGCGCGCTATGGCCGCGAATACCATCGGTATCTGAAAGAGTACCAGGGCATTTCCAACAAGTCCGAGCTGGTGCGCCGGGCGCTCGCCAGCGACGTCGTTTATCACGGCGACTACCACACCCTCCGCCATTCCCAGCGCAGCATCCTGGCCAT
>JAEKLQ010000093.1 GCA_019509785.1 Fibrobacterota bacterium
AATCGCCCCCGGCATAGGTGAATTGCTTTTGGAAGGACCTGACCTTGGTCGGCTGGGTGGCGTCCCGCGAGGGCGCGACGCCTACCGATAATGCGATTTCCTTCCGATGCGCGTGGGTTAGCGAGATTTTAAAGGTCATCTTGGGCATGTACTGTTTCTTGGCGGTAGCGATGGTCACCTGATTCCCGTTCCTGAGCCCGCCCTTGTCCTGCGTCAAGGCGAGCAGCCGGTAGGGGCACCAGTAATCGGTGCCGGCGTCGGAGGAGTTGGTGCTCCAGGTGTTCACCACGTGCAAGGCGCCGACTTCCCAGTCGGCCATGGTGATTTTACCATCTCCGTTCTGGTCGACATTATTCGTGAACTTCCCGTCCTTGTTGAAGTCGAAATGGATGCTGTCGTTATAGCCGATCACCGTTTGGGCATGATCGCCCCCGGGGTCGACGCCGTAAACCAGGCTGATGTTCTGACCGCTTTTCGGTCCGGAAGGGATCTTGGAAAATTGCCATCCGGGAACCCCGAACGATGCCCAGACGCTGACCGCGAAATTCCCGATCCCCCCGGTCTTCGAGCCGTTCCCATGATCGAAGATCCATTGTTTCAGTTTCCGGAGCCCTGCGCTGTCGGCGATGCTGAACGAATCGATCACGTCAATCCGGTTCTGCATCGCCTTGTAATACTTGTCATATCCGTTCAACCAATTATAGTTGTCATAGCCGGCGTCGAAGCCGCCCCAGGTGGTGACGTTCGGGATCCCGTTTTCCTTCGCTATGTTCAAGGCGTCCACGTACATATGGCTGGTGCCGTTGAAGGAATCGCCGTCATTCAGGAAGTTATAGGTGTATAGGTAGGCGTATTGGTTGTCGGCGGCGTTCGCCGGCAGGTTGCGCGCCCAATCCATTTCGTAGGTGAAATTGTAGGCTATCCCGTTGGCGTTGCCGCAGCTTTCGCCGTCTTGTTCGAAGAATGGCCGCAAATATTGGCTGGACGCGTTGTCCACCGATGCGGGGATGGCATCCGTCAGAGCGATGGGGATCCGGGATTGGGCATGCCCTGCCACGGCATTGAGGGAGATCACCAGGAGCGCGGCGGATATACGATGCTGAGTCGTTTCCATGCGATACCCCACTTATGTTACGGCGCGCTGAAGCGCGGCTTTCCGGACGCTGCTTTCGGATTCGGAAATCCATGCCGCCCATTCCGGCATGCTGTCTCCTATCCGGGATAGGAGTCTTCCCGCAACGATATCCGTTTCGATTTCAATGTACCGATCCGTACACATTTCGACCGACGTATTTTGGGTATTCGGCTTGTGTGGTTACGGGTCGCTCCCGGAAATGCGCAAATACAACCGAATCCGTCTTGATCAGCCGAATCGTTTTCGATCAGCCGACTCTGTTTTGATCAACTGACTCTGTCTTGATCAGCCGAATCTCCTTCATGGTAAATTCCGCTGCATCTCGGAAGGATAGACGGAAGGAGGGCGAAAGGACGGAAGCGATTTCATGGCGACCGCGATCGGAACGCTGCGGACCGGACCTGCCGATTTCGCTTGCCCGCTTCGGAAGCCGCGGTTAACTTGGGGTTCTCACAACCTTGGAAGGCCTATGTCCCCCATCATTTCACGAATGAATCATCCGGCGACGAAGACCCTGGCCCTCGCGGCGGTCCTAAGCGCCTTGGCCGCTTGCGATAAAACCTCGCCCACCGGTCCTACCAATACCACGACCATGATCACCCTCAGCGCCCCTGCTGCCGGATCGACCCATAAGGTGGGGGATTCGCTGGAGATCAAATGGACCGTGAGGGATGATCCCACCGGAGCCGGCCGCGTCATAACCGGCGTCAATATCGCGTTGTCCCCGGATGGCGGTACCAATTGGGGGACCCTGAACCCGAACGGTTCCGTGCAACCCACGAGCAAGCAATGGGGCGATTTCAAGTATGCGCTCCCAGATAGCATTTACATTCAGGACTTGAACAAGAAGCTCGCCTTGAAGGGCTCCCATACCTGCGTGGTCCAGGTCCAGGATTATAATTACACGGGGGCCGATTATACGGCGACCAGCGGGGCTTTCACAGTCGGCCCCTGATAGTCCTTGGCCGGCTTACCGCTCCGGTAACGGAGCCCAAGCCGCCTTATCCGTGATGCGGGCGGCCCCTCCCGGGGGCGCCCGGCCATCGGCGCCCCAAGCGCCTTCCCAGGTCCCGAACCACAACCGGCCTTCGCCGTAGCGGATGGTGCTCGCGGCGTTCCCGCGGGCGCGGGCCGGCGCCAGCGCGATCGCCGAAGTGCCTCCCGGAAACCACTTATTGGTTTGGATGATGGTGATGGCCCGTTGGGCCCATACCGGCTGGCCGTTGGCGGTGGCCACGTAGTGGTGATCATCCAGCATCTGGATGCCCTTGGAGTCGACCACCGCCGAAAGGCGCAGCTTGGTGGGCAGGATCTTGATCTGCGAATCGATGATGGCGGGCAGAGGCTTGGTCAGGGCGAAGGAACCGCTCGCGCCGTTCTCGTAGCCGCCCATGATGAAGGGCAGGCTCTGATCACCGATATCGGTTCTCAGATCCGTGACCAGCTGCGTCAAATCGCCGGAAAATGCGTGGCAGACCGTATCGTTGGTGCGCGTCGCCTCTACGCTACCGAGCATGCACAGGATACCGCCCAGGGTTACGTCGCCCTGCACCGCCTTGGCGGCGTCCACCAATTGCTGGTAGAGGAAGGTGCCTTTGAAGTAGCGGTTATCGGAGGGGTCCAGGCCGGAGCTGTTGCTGCCGGTGTTCACGCCCTTGCAGGTGGCGGAAAGGCTGGCGGTATTGATGACGCCGATGTAGTAGCCGGGATTGGCGGCGACCATGCCTTTCACGAATGGCATGCCTGGTCCTCCAGCGCCATGGCCCGAAAGCCCGGCCGCCCGGCCCCCGCTCGGCGGCTCCGAGGCGAGCACCCAGGTCTTGGTGTCCACCTTATAATGCCAGGCATGCGGATCGGTCGTGCCGTCCGAATGGGTCAAATCCTCGCCGGCCATGTTGGAATGCCCGAACATGAGGTAAACGACGATTTTGTCTTTGGGCACATTGGTTCCGCCCAACATCAGCGCGTGCGACGTCCCGGTCATGGCCAATAAGGCCGAAAACCCTAAGCTTAATTTTCCCAACCCCATGGATGCCCCTTTGCAGCGTTGTCCGGAATCCTCTGCGATCCCTGATCTACTCGATCGAGATCGGCGCCCCCGTTATGGATCCCCAGCCAATCTATCCGTAATCGTTTCCGGATGCCTGCCGTTTTTGTGTCCCTTTCCGTACGGTATGGTGCAGAAAAGCCCTAAATCCGCTGTACAGGACGGTGGCGTAGCGTTAAGTTAGCGGAGTAGGGGGTTGAATCCATGAAAGCGCTCCGTCCGTTCGCGCTTGGCGCCATCGCCTGGCTCATATCCGCTTGCCAAGATCCCGGCTCCACTCCGGTCTTGGTCCCGGACGTGCCCTGCCAGGATGCGGACTCGCTTTTGCTCCCGCGCTTTTCCGTCACCCGGCATCCTAAGGACACCGTGCTTCCCCCCCATCAACAGCCCCTTGTTCTCGCCGGACGGCAAGAAGATCGTTTTCGCAGGGACCACACGGGGATTGCCCGGGTTCATCCTCGATGCCGCGGGCGCGGGTCAGCCGGCCCGCCGGGTGTTGCTGGATCATAGAGGGACCAACCGCACCCGCATGAGCGCGGATCCCCATTGGGTAGTAGACGGGGACAAGACCTGGATTTATTTCGCCTCACTTTCGGGCCTGGTGAGCTATTCCGAAAACTGCCAACGCATTCCCGGCGGAACCTACAAGGTGGAAGTATTGCCTTCGGGCGCCGTGGATACGGCCTTCCAGGTCACCGGCATTCCCGGAGCCTATCGCGGCGGGATTTCCAAGGACCTGAAATGGGTCGGGACATCCTATGCCACCTCGGCGCTGTATGATCAAACCGAAAAATCCACCGTCGTGCTGGCGGGGGGCGAACAGCAATGCAACCCTTCCATGAACCCATACCCGCCAACGGCCCTGCATACGGACTACATGATGATCCTCGCCTTCGGGGGCGAGCCGGCGTATAACCTCATCACGGGGGACTCGATTACGGAAGGCCTCCACGAGAATTTGTGGATCTATAACAAGAACAATAAGATCGTCTGGCGCGCAAAACGGCCTGACGAGAACTTGTACGAGCGCTACGACAAGCCGGAATGGTCCACCCATTGGGACTACGCCACCGCCATCGCGCTGCGGAAAGGCTCCGGGGACGGCGATTTGTACGTGGTCAAGATCGGCGATCTCATGAATGCCGAAGAAGGCAAGCTGAACGAGGCCCAGGCCTATCTCAAGATCGGCATCGGCGGCTTCGATAGCGATACCTACACGCATTTGTGGGTCGAGCCCTGAGCCCGCGCCCTCTGAACCATTCTAAGGCGGCCCCGGCCGGGCGCCGTTTTCTCCAAGCAAGGGAGTCCTACGCATGAAAAACGCCATTTCGCATTCGCGCCTATTCCGCACGGGACCGGCGGCACTGCTCGCCGTCCTGGCCGCCGTATGGGCGGGACGGGAGTGGTCCGCCCTGCGCGCGGGACCGTCTCCCCAGGCGGCCGCCTGGGCCAACATCGGCGGCTGCGGCAGTAGCGGCGGCGGCGCGGCGGCGGGCGCGGGCAAATGGGTGGGCCGCGGCGTAAGCGGAGGCCTGGTGGATCTGGAGATGCTTTCCAACACCACGGTGGGAGGAGACTATCTTTATTGGTCCCTCGCGAATTCGTTCACCTTCCATTGGCCGGCCCATCCCAACTGGACCGCGGGCCTGGCCACGGTCCTCAAGGCCAACAACGGGCAGTACGAAGGCTATAAGGTCGCGGAGGATCTCTCCACGCCGGCGCCCATTCCCACCGGCGGCTTCGGGGATCTCGGCCTTTCCTTGAACCGGCTCTTCGGCAACGAAAACGAGCATTCCGTCGGCATCTCCGCCTCCCTGCCTACCGGCCAGCACGACATCCAGCGCCTCCACTTCAAGGGCCAGAACATCGATCGGGACGACATCCGTTACGTCAGCCCCTTCTTGCAGCCCGGATCGGGTTTGTATTCCCTGGGCCTCAGCTACGAATACACCAAGACCAAGGATTGGGGCCTGCTCGTTTTCGGCGGCAGCTATACCTCGGCGTGGGCCTGGGACAATTGGGGATGCCGGGACGGGAACGACGTGGCCGCGAAGGGCGTGAACGAAAAGCTGCTGAGCTGCCAGGCCGCCGGCCCTTCGCCGTTCACCTGGAAGTTCTGGGAGCTACGCCATCAGCCTTACGGGGATCAGGGCGACGTGGATTGGCTGCATAGCTACGGCGCCCCCGGCACGGGCGCGACCGGCGCGGACGCGATCAGCATGTACGGGTACGTGGGCCACAAGGAAGAGTCTTCCACCCAGAACGTCGGCCTCACCCTGTCCATCCCCATGGCGCCGACCTACTACTGGGATTACGGGCCGGGCACCAGCGATTCCCGCGTCAGCTCGCGCTTCCGGACCAACGACTACACCTTGAAACTGAGCGCGGGGCTGGAGATCACCAATCCGAGTTTCCCCATCTTCTTGTCGGTGGGACTGCCCTACGTGCTGAACCAGATCGCCGCCCGTGGCCGCTTGGTCGCTCCCCAGAACTACATCGGCACGGTGGGGATTCGCGGCACCTTCTTCTAGGCGCCGCTTATTTGGCCTTGTCCGC
Source organism: Fibrobacterota bacterium (assembly GCA_019509785.1). Classification (NCBI taxonomy): domain Bacteria; kingdom Pseudomonadati; phylum Fibrobacterota; species Fibrobacterota bacterium. The sequence continues at coordinate 5,739 of JAEKLQ010000093.1, forward strand.
CCACAGCGCCCACCAACGCGGGCGCTTGTCGTTGAAGTACTCGTCCTCCACCGCCCCGGTCCATTCCCCGTCGAGGGGATTCAGCACCAGGTAATGGATATCGCCCTTCTGGAAGGAAGTCAGGTTTCCGCCCACCTTGGAATCCTGTTCGTCCTTGATGTCGTCGCGGGCGATGCGGGGATTGTAATGCCCCACCAGGATCTCCGGATCCGCGTAGCTGCCCTGCACCACTTGCAGCACCTTATACTTCATGATATAGGCGTAATTGTAGAGCTCGTTGGCCGGGAATTGGCCGGCGATGTCCGTCAGCTCGGCGACGATGACGAGTTTACCCTCGACCGGGGGCTTGGCCGGGATTTTCAGGCCCGCGACGGCGGCCCCCGCGGGGGCGCCCGTATCGGCTTTTTCCTTGCATGCGATGAACGGGATGAGGGCGGCGAAAAGCAATGCGGTTCTTTTCATGCCCCATATGTAGCAACTCGGATATCCCGCGGACAAGAGCACGCTACTTAAGCAAAATGGTAGAGACCTCGCTGGTATCCGCGCCATTGGGATTGGTATCGATTTCGCGCACGATCCCTTTCGCTTCCGGGGAGAACCAAATCTGGGTGGTCGAACCCGCTAGGGAATCGGATTCGACGATCTCGAAGGCCGTGAACGTCCCGGCCTTCACGGTCACCGGCGCGGGAGCCTTGACCAGATAAGACCGGGTCCGGGTACTGGTCCCCGTATCGATACCCGCGGTATCGGGGTATGCCCAATGGGTCGTATAGCTATGCACCTGGGCCAGCTTCCAGGCCGCGCCTTCCTTTAGGCTGTCCGGCAGGCTTCCGGTGAACCGGGTCGTCGTGATGCTTTCTTCGCTGTAGTGGATGCCTAGCGTGTCGCCCGCAGAGAAGAAATCCATGCTCCTGGCGAGGCTGTCATGGACCGTTTCCTGATCCGACTTCCGCAGGTAGATTAATCCGGTCTGCAGGTAGTTTTCGGCCAGGGTTCCGAATTGGTCGATGACGAAAGGGGGCGCCGTGACCAATAGCTTTTCTACGTACACCGAGTCGCTCCCGAAGACCGATTCCCCGACCATTTCCAGCGAGTAAACCGTTCCCGTATCGGTTCCGCTGTATTGCGAGTATTCCCATTTCTCGCCGATCTTGAGCCGTGGGTAAATGGAATGCGCCACGCCGGTCGGTACGGTATCGTGGACCGGCGTCGAGTCCTTGGGCGGAAGGATAACCACGGCGGTGTCCTTCGGGACCGGAGCCACGGTGGAAGTATCCAGTTCGCCGCCCAGGCAGCCGGACAGGATGGTACCGCCAAGCAAGGTGACTAGGAAGAGCGTCGGCGCTCGAAGGGCTTGCGGGCTCGCGATTGGGTGCGTCATGTGGAATCCCGATCTCCAGGTAAACGGGAAAGCCGCGGCCTAGTCCCGGCCGCAGCGGATCCCGGAAAACCTAAGGTAGCCCAAAATCGCCTTCCGGAATGCCATGATTCCAATGCGATGGGAGTTTTCGTACCTCTCCCATTCCCCGGGGCCCGGAAAAAAGGGAAACTATAGCCATGAAGACTCCTCCCTTCGATGAACATACCCTAGGCCAAATCGAAAGCTTGCTCGATGCGGCGCAAGCCCCTTCCGATCCCCTGCAACGCGAGCTGATGGGCGAAATCATCCGGGCGGCCTTGCAGCTGGGCCGCGACGGGGCCGGCACCGGCGAGATCAAGCTGATGGCCAAGAGCGTGCGCGAGCTGCGGCATGCCTTGAACGTGTTCCGGCCGTTCCGCGGCCGCCGCAAGATTTCCGTCTTCGGATCGGCGCGCACCCCGCCCGATCACCCCGACTATATCCGCGCCCGCGATTTCTGCGCGGCCATGGCGCGCCGGGGTTGGATGTCCATCACGGGCGCGGGCCCCGGGATCATGAGCGCCGGCAACGAAGGGGCCGGGCCCGGCAACTCCTTCGGGCTTTCCATCAAGCTCCCTTGGGAGACCAACGAGAACGAGTTCCTGCGCGGCGATCCCAAGCTGATCGTCTTCCGCTACTTCTTCACGCGCAAGCTGATGTTCGCCATGGGCGCCGACGCCATGGCCGTCTTTCCCGGCGGCTTCGGAACCATGGACGAATGCTTCGAGCTATTGACCTTGATCCAAACCGGGAAATCGCCCCTCATCCCCATCGTGTTCCTGGCGGGCGGGGATGCGGACTACTGGAAGGCCTTCGACGCATTCGTGCGCGAGCATCTGCTGGCCAACCAGCTCATCGATAGCCTGGATATGAACCTCTTCCGCACCTTCCTGGACGTAGAAGAGGCGGCCGCCTACGTGGAACGCTTCTACCGCGTATACCACAGCTCCCGCTTCGTGGACAGGCTGCTCGCCATCCGCATCCGCAAGCCATTGTCCGCGGCGCAAGTGGAGGATTTGAACGCCGGCTTCGGAGACCTGTGCGTGCGCGGCCGTATCGAGCAGCGGAGAGCGCTCCCGGGCGAGGACGATTGGCAGGATCTGCCGCGCCTGACCATGGAGTTCGATCGCAAGCATTACAGCAAGCTGCGCATGCTGCTGGATCGGATTAATGGGATCGATCCGCCCGAAGCCAAAGCGGGGTAAAACGAAGGCCTGTTACGGCGCGGGTCGCCGGCCCTTTATTCGTCCGACGCGCCCGAATGCGACACTTGGGTCCCGCGGGGCTCCACGTACACCGCATCCACGTAAGGATGGCATGCCGTGCCGCCGTCCGGGACGTATTTGATGGCGGCCGCTTTCGCGTTCGGCCCCAGTTCGCGTTCGAAAGATTGGCTCCAATCGGGATCCACGAGACGGAAGGAAACGGTGACCGCATGGTCCAGGGTGCTCTCGAGTTTCACATCCAGGCTAGCGCCCGCGTCCCGGCATTCATTGGCGATCTTGAAATAGAAGCGGATGCCCTGGTTCTCCCCGGCGAATTGCCATCGGGGAGGGGTGGCCTCGCTTTTACCCGCCCAGGCCGCTGTCGCGCAGGCCAAACCCATGCAAATCAGACCGATTCCGTATTTCTTCCAATGCGCCATTGGTTAATCCCCCGCGGCCGGATATCCTGAACCAAAGCTACACTCTTGACTAGATGCGGGACCACCTCGGCTACGAAAATCCTGCTCTCAATACGGGAGCGGCGCTTCCGTCGATTCGGAGACAATCGTGACAAGGAGAATTTTTGGCAGAGGATTTACGAAGCGTCCTCATTGCTTTGGGCCGATTCGGCGGCATTCGATTCCAGGGCGGATCCCACTTCGCCGGAGATCGTCGCCGGAATCCACACTTCGAAACGAGAGCCGCGGCCGGGAGCGCTTTCCGCCGTTATGGTGCCGCCGCTTTGCTTGACGATGCCATAGGCCGCGGAAAGGCCCATACCCGTGCGCTTGGCCTTGGGTTTGGTGGTGAAGAAGGGTTCGAAAATCCGGGCCAGCACCGAAGGCTCCATCCCGCGTCCCGTATCCGCCAGGGTGATGACCCCGTAGGCCCCGTCCCCCGTGAGGTCATGGAAATTCAGATCCATTCCGCCTTGGCCTCTCGCGGCATGGCGCGCTTGGCAGCGGATAAGCAGATTGCCCCCTTCGGGCATCGCATCGCGCGCGTTCTGGACGATGTTGATGACCACGTTTTCCATTTGGGCAGGATCGCAATTGACCCGCAATGGACGGGAATCGAGTTCCAGGTCCAAGCGGATGGCGTCGCCCAGGATGCGGCGGATCTCGGGGGCCAGGGAAGCCAGGAACGGGTTCAAATCGAAGTCCCGGGCCATCAGCATCTGGTTGCGGCCGAAGGCCAACAGCTCGCGGGTCAGGCGCGCCGCGCGCGAGCCCGCCAGGTTGATCTGCTCCAGGCTCTCCCGCAGCGGATTGTCCTTGTCCATGTCCGCGAGCAGGATTTCGCTGTACCCGTTGATGGCCGTGAGCATGTTATTGAAATCGTGCGCCACCCCGCCGGCCAGTCGGCGGATGGCTTCCAGCCGCTGCAGTTGTTGGTTGATTTCATCGCGCCGCTTGCGCTCGGTGACGTCTTCCACCAGCACGTCCACCAGGGGTTCCGCCTTCTCCGGCTCCGCTTCGGCCACGACGTCGTCCAGGTAGACCGGGGCCAGGCCCAGCGATTGCGTGATGCTGATCCAGGCTTCCTTTCCGGGCGGTGATTCGATGCGCGCTTCCCAGGGGCGCCCATGCCCGTCGCGGAGCTCGGTGAAATCCTGGTTGCGCAGGGAAGGGATGAGCTCGGGTAGCCGGGGCAGATGGGCGGGGGCGGGAGGCAAGGAAAAGATGCGCCGGAAGGCCGGATTGGCGTACAAGATGCTCCCGTCCAGGCGCGTCCGGCAGACGCCCACGTTCAGCCTGGTCAGCAAATCCTCCAACCTCAGTTCCAGGGCCTCGGCGCGCCGGCGTTCGCGCACGCGTTCCAGGGCCAGGCGCGCCGAGGCGGTCAGGCGGGCGAAGTGCCGCGGCGACTTGAGGACGTAATCGTCGATGCCGGCCTTGAGGGCGGCCACGGCGATTTCCTCGTTGCCCGTGCCGGTGAACATGATGACCGGGCAATCCGGGGCGAACTCGCGGATGCGGGGGAAGATATCCAGCCCCGTAGACCATAAAAGTTGGTAATCAATTATGGCCAGATCGAAACGGAAGCGGGACAGGGCGGCGTGCAGCGATTCTTCGTTCTGGATTTCCGCCGCCTCGATGCCGGGGAATTCCCGGCGCAAGGCCCGCAGCGCCATGGCGCGATCGTCGGGATTGTCGTCGACCAGGAGCAGCCGGATAGGTTCGTTCATTCCGTACCCCCCGGAAGTTCGATCCAGAACCGGCTACCCCCGCCGGGGGCGGCCTCCATCCCCGCTTGGCCGCCCTGGGTCTCGGCGCTTTTGCGCACGATGGCCAGGCCGATGCCGGTGCCGGGGTAAATTTCCATGCCGTGCAACCGCTCGAAGGGGCGGAAAACTCGCTCCCTATCTTCCGGCGGGATGCCGATGCCGTTATCTTCGATCCAGAGCCGCCGGAACGCGCCTTTGGATTCCGCGCTGATCCGCACCTGCGGCTTCACGCCTTCGGCAGTGAACTTGAGGGCGTTGGAAAGCAGGTTGGCGATGGCCAACTCCAACAAGGAGCGTACGGCCAGGACTTCGCCCAAAGGCGAGGCTACTTCCACCTTGGCTTCCCGCGCCCGCACCGTGGGGTCGGATTGATCGAGGGCGATGCGCACGGCCGCATCCAAGGAGCAGATGCGCAGCTCCGTCTCGTCGTGGCCCAGGCGGCTGTAGGTCAGGAGGTCCTTGAGCAGGCGGTCCAGGCGTTGCGCCGCTTCCACGATGCGGCGGGCGTAGTCGCGGCCCGTCTCGTCGAGACGATCGGCGTAGTCCTCGCGCAGGGCCTCGGCGACGCCTTGGATGGAACGCAGGGGGGTGCGTAAATCGTGGGAGATCGAGAAGGAGAAGGCTTCCAGATCCTTGACGATCTCCCGCAAGCCCTCTTCCGCCCGCTGGCGGTCGAACACCTCGCGTTCCAGCGACCGGTTGGCCGCGGTAACCTGGCGGATACGCTCCTCCAGTTCGGCGTTGAGCCGCAGCACTTCCCGCTCGGCCGTTTTGCGGACGGTGATATCCTCCACGGAAAGCATGAGGAAGGTGCGATCATCGGCGGAAAGGCGCACCAGGCCGGAGTTCAGCTGCAGGGTGTGGGGGCCGTCGGGCCGGTCCATGCGAACTTCCGCATCCTTCACGGCGCGGGCCCACTCGCCATTGCGGGACAGCAAGCCGCTCAAGCCGGGGATGGGCGCTCCCCCGAAGCCGACCTCCGTAATCGGTTTGCCCAGGATCGCGTCGCCGGCTTGCCCGGAGGCCTCCAGGAAGGCGGCGTTGGCGGTCTTGATGCGCCCGTTCCACTCCAGCACCACCATGGGATGGGGCACGGTGCGGATGATGGATTCGGCGAAGTCGTTGGCCTCTTCCAGGAGGGCCATGCCGTGCTTGAGGGAGTCGATGTCGACGAAGATCAGGACCGCGCCGTCGATTTTGTTGTCGTGGGTGCGGTAAGGCCGGATGCGCAAGGAATACCAGCGTCCCTGATCGTCCTTCACGTCCATTTCGTTCACCGTCATGGTGTCGATCACTTCGAGGATCTTGGGTTCGGTATGGTCCAGGTTGGCCAAGGCCTTGATCTCGCCGAACAAGCGGCCCACGTCGGCGGAAACCAGCTTGAGCATCTTCTCGGCCGTGGGCGTAAAGCGGCGGATGCGCAAGTCGCGCCCCAACATGACGATGGGGACGTGCACGCTGGAGAAAAGATTGCTCATGTCGTTGTTGACCTGGTTCAGTTCCAGGTTGCGGTTGGACAGCTCCTCGTTGAGGGTGGTCAGCTCCTCATTCGTGCTTTGCAACTCCTCCTTGGCGGTTTCCATTTCCTCGTTGATGCTTTGGAGTTCTTCGTTGCTGGAGAGGATCTCTTCGTTGGCCGACTTGAGTTCCTCATTGGTGGCTTCCTGCTCCTCGATGATGGATTGCAGGTATTCCTTGGTGGAATCGAGTTCCTTTAGCAAGGCTTTGGCCTCATGGCCTTCCCGGCCCTTGCCCTTGCCCGGCTTCGCCGCAGCCACCGGGGCGGGCTCGGTCTCCCGGAACAGCACCAGGAAATAGTCATCGGCCGGGGAGGAAGGGATCGCCAAAGGCGCCGCTTCCACCACCACGGCGCGGCGCTTGCCTTGCCCCTCCGCCGCGCGCTTCTTCCCTTCCGCTTCGAATATCACCGGCTCCGAGCGGGAGGGTTTCCCGGTGCGCTTGGCCTCGTCCACCGTCCGCCGCGTGGTCAGGAGCAAAGGCGGCCGCACCATCTTGAGCAGGTTAAGGCTGGCCTGGCCGGGCGCAGGCTCCAGGAACATGCCCGTCTGCCCGCGGAACTGGAGGATATCCATATCGGCATTGACCACCGCCCCCGGCGGGGCGTAATTCGCCAGCAGCAGTCGATCGGCCTCCTTCTGCACCTCCAGGCCCGACCAGGCCTGGTCGGCGGCGCGCTTGGCCGGCTCGATCTTCTCGTAGTTCAGGCTGGCGGGCCCCGTCGGCAAATGGAAGCGGACCGATGCCACCTTCTTCTGGTAGATCTTGTACTTCTTGTCCTCCAGCGCGAACAAATCGGTGAAGCTGCCCACCGTCTCGGAGGTGCCCAGCATCAGGTAAGCGGCCGGGTTCAGCGCGTAGTGGAACACCGGGAAGACTTTCTTCTGCAGATACAGATCCAGGTAGATGAGGAGATTGCGGCAACTGATGAGATCGATCCGCGAAAAGGGATGATCCTGGGTCAGGTCGTGCCGCGCGAAAATGCACATGTCGCGGATGTGCTTGCTGATCTGGTAATGGCCGTCGGTGCGCGTGAAGAAGCGCCGCAGGCGTTCCGGCGACACGTCCAGGGCGATGTTCTCCACGTACAATCCCGCGCGCGCACGCGCCAGCGATTCTTCGCTGATATCGGTCGCGAAAATCTGGACGGGGGTATTGGCCGCCATGTCCCCGAGGGACTCCAACAGCGCGATGGCGAGGGAGTAAGCTTCCTCGCCGGTGGCGCAGCCGGGCACCCAGATGCGTACGGTGGCGTCCCGTTGGCGGTTTTTCAGGATAGCGGGAAGGATGGTCTTTTTCAGGGCCTCGAAGGCTTCCGGATCGCGGAAGAAGCCGGTGACCTTGATGAGCAGATCCTGGTAGAGCGCGTGCAACTCGTCCGGCTTCTGGCGTAGGAGATCGACGTAGCCGGCCAACGTATCGATGCGTTCCAGCAGCATGCGGCGCAGGATGCGCCGCTGGATGGTGCTTTGCTTGTATTGGGTGAAGTCCACGCCGCAGGTGCGCCGGAGCATGGCGAAAATCGCCGCGAGCTGCCCCACTTCCAGGCCTGCCGCTTCCCCGTTCGCCTCGAATTTACGCCGGTATTGGAGGCAGATGCGCGCCAGTTCGGCGGCAATCTGCTCGGGCGGCAGCACGAAATCCACCGCCCCCGTGGAAACGGCCGAAAGGGGCATGCCGTCGAATTTCGCCGAACGCGAATCCTGGACGAAGGTGATTCCCCCCGCCGCCTTCACCTCCTGCAGGCCGAGGGCGCCGTCGGTTCCCGCCCCCGAAAGGATGATGGCGATGGCGCGATTGGGCTGCTCCTCCGCCAAGGTGCGGAAGAAGAGATCGACCGGCATGTTGGGTCCGGACTCGGGCCGTGGCCGCAACCGCAAGCGGTTCTTCTCCAGGGTCATGAGCACCTTGGGCGGCATCACGTATACCGTTCCGTGCCGCAGCAGGTCCCCGTCCCGGGCTTCCACCACCGGCAAGGGCGTCACCTTGGCGATGAGCGCTTGCAGCATGCTCTCGTGGTTGGGGGAGAGATGCTGGAGCAGGATGAAGGTGAGCTGGGCGTCGCCGGGCAAGGCCCCGATCAGTTTGGTGAAGGCCTCCAGGCCCCCGGCCGAAGCGCCAATGGCGGCGATGGGGTAGACTTGGTCCTCGTTCTGGCGGGAGGCATGCTTACTCCCCGGCGCGGCGGCCCGTTTCGCGGTCCGCGTGGAATCCCCTTTTGAGGCCGCCGCGCCGGGCCGGCTGGATGCGGCTGGGCTCGGGCTACGCGTGCTTTTCCGTGTCCCCATAATGCCTTAATAGCCGGGCTATTTCCGGCATGGAGTAGAAAGACCTGTGCGCCTATCCCCTTGGCCTTCAGGTCAACGAAATAAAATTGACTAAAATATCGCTAAATTTCAATTCTATCACTAGCCTTTTTCTTACGCCGGAAATCCGCTTTTCCAGCTTTTTCCTTTCGCTCCTGTTTCTTGTCGGGAACATTCTTCCCGGACCCGCGCCCACGTATCTTGGGTGTTACCCCCAAGGCGAGGTCCCGTCCCCGCAAGGGGCGGGATCGGCCGCGCATGGAAATGGCCCCCCCGTACCGGTCGGTACAATTCGCATTGGGCCAGGTCCATGAAGAAATGTATGTTTCGGGACCTTGTGCATCCAGAAATGAAAACCGCCGTCCTCGTCCTTAACCTGGGTTCTCCGGATTCCCCCGCCCCGGGAAAGGTCCGTCGGTATCTTCGCGAGTTCCTGTCCGATCCGCGCGTCATCGACATCAACGCGGCCGGGCGCTGGGCCCTCCTTAATCTCTTCATCCTGCCGTTCCGGCCGCGCAAATCAGGGGAAGCCTACGCCAAGATCTGGTCCCCGGCGGGTTCCCCCCTGGTGGACCACACGCGCGCCTTCACCGCCAAGCTCAAGGCGCGCTTGCCCCAGGATTGGGACGTCGATTTCGCCATGCGCTACGGCAACCCGTCCATCGCCTCCCGGCTCGAGGGCCTTTTGGCCAAGTCCCCCGAGCGGCTCATCCTGTTCCCCATGTACCCGCAATACGCATCCTCCTCCACGGGTTCCACCCTGGAAAAGGTTTTCTCCCTGCTCGGGAAACGCTGGAACGTGCCGTCGGTGAGCGTGGTGCCGCCGTTCTTTTCCCATGCCGGCTTTCTGGAGGCCTGCGCCGCCCAGGGGCGGCCCCTGCTGGAATCGTTTAAGCCCGATCATATCCTCTTCAGCTACCATGGCTTGCCGGAGCGTCAGATCCGGAAAAGCGAAAGCCTGGCCGGGCATTGCCTCCAAGCGGACGACGGTTGTTGCGCTTCTTATTCGTGGAAGAACAATTTTTGCTACCGTGCGCAATGTTTCGAGACCACCCGCCGCTTGGCCGCCATCTTAGGGCTGGCCCCCTCGCGCTATTCCATCGGGTTCCAGTCGCGCCTGGGCCGTACCCCTTGGATCAAGCCATATACGGATCTTCTCGTGACCGATATCGCAAAACAAGGCAAAAAGCGCCTGCTGGTGTTCGAGCCCTCCTTCACCGCCGATTGCCTGGAAACCCTGGAAGAGATCGCCATCCGCGCCCAGGCCACCTTCCTGGAATCCGGCGGCGAACGCCTAATGCTGGTGCCCGCGGTTAACAGCAGCGATGCTTGGGCGGACGCCGCCGCCGACCTCGTAACCCAGGCTTGATCTTGGGGTAACGTTCAAGTTACCCCGTCTTCCCGCGATTCCATTCCTGCCGCGGCCATGGCCTCTTGCCCGCGTTCGGCGGGACCTCCAAGGCTTTTCCGTCGAAAGGTTTTCCGATTCCTTGACCCTCCCGTTGAAGGAAATCGGGCTTTTTGAAAAAAGATCTACCGCGACCGTTGACGGCGTTTGGGCCTTGGATTATATTCTCACTCCCCCGACGGTAAAAAAGTCGCGGGACCCGGCCCTTTGAGACCGGGTGGCTCTTTGAGAGAAGAATCAGGAACAAGCAGTAAATCACAGCGGAGCGGGAGCTCTGGGTGAGGGAAGGTCCTTCGGGATTTTCTTGGCCACCTAGGGACGATGCCCTGTCATCAG
>JAEKLQ010000094.1 GCA_019509785.1 Fibrobacterota bacterium
ACCGCTTGGGACATCACCAAGGGCATCTGGGAATCCCGTGATGGGCAGCTGATCGTGAAATCAGGATTGCAACGGTTCGCCCACTACAGCTACCTGTTCGACGGGTGGGACACCTTACCGAACGATACGTCCTACCTGCGCGGGATATCCGAGGATGGCTTCGAGCGCTTGGAGGTCTCCCGTGATTCGGGTCTTTATTATCCCGTCGTCCGCTGGGTGCGATATCTCAGGATCGAGCCGGCGCAAGTCGCCGACGGCAAGTATGCGTTCACGGAAACCTATCCTGATTACGTAGACAGCGCACAAACGCATTCAGCGACGGCATACATGGATTTGGCCCGGAACGGTCCCTATGAGGATGGGCGCTCCGAGGACGGCCGTCTTCTCTGGAAGTTTCACAGCGCGACCTGGTCGCAATTGGGATCGTTCCTGGTCGTTACGGGAGCCCACGAAGTAGACTATGATTCTGCCGGCGTTCCCACGGATTATGCGTTGGATTCGAATTCCGAGTATGTGGCCCGTATCCGCGCGGCCACGCCGGATTCGTTCCAGCAATGGATCCCGCCCGATCAGACCAGTACCGCCTCCGAACATTGGGTGACTTGGCGGCGTACGCCATCCCGTTGACGCAGGCGTGCAAATCAAAACCCCGTACTTGGTGCGAAAATCCGCCGGGAACGTTCACGGGCGAAGGCTGCGCCGCTATCAAACGCGCTTCCGCGCGGCCTGATACCGGCATTCGGACCGGGAAGCGCAGGGACGCCGTTGCACCGTTGAAATCGGGCTTTTAATTACCTAATCTCCCCCGGTTCCCGTACGCAAGGACACGCGCAGCCATGAAGACCCAAGCCCCGAAAAACGAGTCCGCTCCGGCCCTTTCCATCCCCGCCGGCAATGACGGAAACCCGTTCGCCCATTACGACGACGCGCGCCGCGAACTGGTGGTCGTCGATCCGCGCACGCCCACCAAGTGGATCAACTATATCGGGACGCTCGACTTCGGGGGCTTCGTCGATCAAACCGGCGGCATGAACGTTTGCAAAAAGGATCCCGCCAATAACCGCGTGACGAGCTACCGTATCGATGCCCCGCAGAACGCTCCGCGCGGCAATACCCTTTATGCCCGGACCACCGCGCCCGATGGCGCACGCGCCATCTTCTCCCCCTTCTTCACCCCTACCCTGACTTCCTTCGAGCGCTTCGAATGCAGGATGGGCCTCGGCTACACCCGCTGGCTCGTGGGCATGCACGGATATGAATTCGAGATCGTGATCTTCGTACCGGCCGGCGCGTCCCAGGCCATCATCGACGTTAAGGTCCGCAACGTTTCGGCGCCCCCCGGTACGAAGTTGGACTTGGCGCCGCTGGTGGAATTCTCCCACCCGGACGCGCTCAAGAATCTCACCAATGCCGATTGGGTGCCCCAGACCATGAAGGGCAAGGCGGTCGGCGAGGCCATCATCCAATATCCGCATATGGCGGAAGGCCGGCGCGCCAACTTCCTGGCGGGCGACCGCCCCTTCGATTCATTCACCACCGATAGGAACCATTTCCTGGGCCGATACGGATACGGAACCTTCGCCGCGCCAGATGGGCTTCTCGACGAAAGCCTCGATAATTACGAAGCGCCGCGGGCCGACAACGGCAATAGCATCGCCGCCATCCTCTACCGGCTGGGAACCATCGACCCCGGGAAGGAAGCGCGGCTCGTCCTGCAACTGGGTCAAGCCTCCGGCGCCACGGACATGGCCGAGTCCATCGCCCGCTTCCGGGATCCGGCGCGGGTGGACGAGGCGTATCGGGAACTCCAAGGGAACTGGCGCGCCTACCTCGATGGGTTCCGCGAAGTGAAGACCCCGGACCCCGCCTTGGATCGCGTCATCAACGTGCTGGGGCCGCGGCAGAACCATGCCACCTTCTTCTGGTCGCGTTACCTCTCCCTCAACCAATTGGGTTACGGCGGCGACCGGGGCATCGGGGTGCGCGACAGCAACCAGGATCTCATGGGAGTCCTCCCCTACATGCCGGAGAAGGCGCGGGAGATGATCGAACGGCTCCTCAGCGTCCAGCGTTACGACGGCTCCTCCATGCATCAGTTCAACCCGCTGACAATGAAGGCGTCCATCGGCGAGGGCCATCCCGGATCGGATCAGGACTACTACAGCGACGACCATCTCTGGAACGTGTTGGCCGTGATCGAATACGTCAAGGAGACGGGCAATTTCGCTTTCCTGCAGCAGAGCATACCCTACTATGACGAAGGCACGGGCGAAGCCAAGTCCGGGCCGGTTCTCGAGCATTTGCATAGGGCCCTGGCCTTCACGGCGGGAAACCTGGGTCGGCACGGCCTGCCCAAACTCGGTTGGGCCGATTGGAACGATGCCTTCAACATGGAAGGGGCCGAGTCCGTTTTCAGCGCCTGCCTGTACGGCAAGGCCCTGCTGGAGATGCAGGATCTGATGGGCTTCCTGGGCGATGGGCGCTCGGCCCGGGGCTACGCGGAGGATTACGCGCGCATCAAGAAGAACATCAACCGGAACGCCTGGGACGGCGACTGGTACGTCAGCTACATCGGGAAGGACGGAAAGCCGTTCGGATCGAAGCGCAACGAAGAAGGGCAGATCTACCTCTACACCCAGGCCTGGGCGGTGATCGCGGGCTTCGCCCCGCCCGATCGCGCGGCCCGCGCCATGCGGTCCGTGCAGGAAATGCTCGATACCGAACATGGCATAAAGGTCATGACCCCGGCCTATCAAGCGACCCGGCCCGGCATCAGCGCGTCCACCTATGCGCCCGGCCTCAAGGAAAACGGCGGCGTCTTCCTGCATCCCAATCCGTGGGCGGCCATCGCCGAAGCCATGCTCGGCAACGGCGACCGGGCGGTGCGGATCATCGATCGCATCCTTCCGCTTAAGCAGGACGCGAAGGTCTATGAGTGCCAACCGGACGTGTTCGTGCAGAACATGGCCAGCGACGAGCATCCGCAATCGGGCCTCGCGCGCAATCCCTGGCTTTCGGGCACGGTCTCCTGGGTCAACCAGGCCCTGGCGAAGAATATCCTGGGCATCCGTCCCGCTCTCGACGGATTGATAGTGGATCCGGTGCTTCCCGCCGGATGGCCCGGCTATACCGCACTGCGCGTTTTCCGTGGCATCACTTGCCGCATTCGCGTCGAACGCGGCGACCGTCCCGAAACCGTAGTGCTTGTCGACGGGCTTTCCGCCGCCGGCATCGTTCCTTCCACCGGAGGTTTCATTCCCATGGCCACCTTGGCCGGCCGGAGCGAAGCTGAGATCATCGTCCGCATCGGCGCGGCCGCCGTACCGCTCCTCGCCCGCATGGAGCGGGAAAGCGAAACCCGCCGGGCCGCGGCCATCGAGGCCCAGGACCGCGGCCCCCTCAAGACGGAAGAACTGCATACCCTCGATGGCGCGCAGGCCAAGATGATTTACCTCTTCCGCAAGATGGGGGTGCATGCGCAAGGCCTTTCAGCGACGCTCGATTTCCCGCCCACGGGAGTGGTGACGGGCGCGCCCACCTTGGCTACCGGCGTCTCCCCTTTCGGCCAGGTCAATCACCTGCTCGACTCCGGCCGATCGATCCGCTTCGGCAAACGGATGCGATTCGCTTCGACCCCGATCATCAGCATCACCCGGGACGGCAAAACCGCCACCCGGCTCCTCACCAACCTGAAACGCGATGAGGAAGACGAGCGCGGGGAGGAGCCCCAGGCGTATCCGGATTCCCTGCCCGACGAATCGGTATCGGTCACCCTGGCCCCGCCCCTGATGATCTCCCGCTACGAGATGGACGGTGTGCGCATCGTGAGGACCACGGTGTCGCCGGAGCTGGCGGGCAGCGAAGCGGACGTGACCGTGCCGGCCACGGTGGATCGGTTCGAACTGTCCAATGCCGGCCCCGAAGCGCGGACGGTAACCTTGGTGTTACCCAGGCCTTCGTTCGTGAACCTGGCCGAGAAGAAGCTGCGGGCCGAACAGGACAACGCCTTCGGAAGCCAAGGCGCGACCCGCGATCACGCGCATGAATCGTTCCGATCCGCCGGGGGCCTCGGCATCGTCATGGGAAGCACGCGATCGGAAGATCGCATGGCCATCGCGGTGCCTGTAATCCCCGGGGTCGCGGTGGACGTGCAACTCGGATTCCGGACCGCGGCCTTTAAGACGGATCTGCTCACCGACGTCCAAGGCCGTTTCACCGCCCGCAAGTCTCCGGAAGCCACCTTCGAATGCGGGGCCGCCATCGCCGTGACCGTCAAGCTCGCTCCCGGGGCGAAGGTGGAAATCCCGTTCGCCACCGTGCTGGATTTCCCGCGGCAGGCTTACGTGGACGGGAAATCCTTCCCGCGCGCCTATACCGGGCGCTTTTCCGGGGCGAAAGCGAACGACCGCGCGGTCGCCATGGTGGAGTGGGCCCTCAAGGAACATCCCCGTTGGATCTCGCGCGCGCAGGCCATCCAGGCGCAGGTCTTCGCGATCGTGCGGCAGGATCCGGAATACGCCGACGATCGCCCGGCCGCGGTGCGCGTGGTCAACCTGCTTCTCAACGAGCTCTCCTATTTGTTGGCCAACGCCGCCATCTGGACCGACGGCGCTGCCGCCTTCCTCGAATGTTTCGACTACCCCTTCCTCAACTCCGCGGACGTGGATTGGTATTCCCTGTTGATGCTGATGGTTTTCCCGGACAAGGAGAAAGCCATCTGCCAGAAGTTCATCGACTCGATCGGGGACCAGGACGATAGCGAAACCCATTTCCACTGGCACGCCGCCAGCGCCCAAATGCGGGTCGAGTACGAGGAGTGGCGCGGCCTCAAGGCCCTCGTAGGCTCCGGCAAGGCTTTGGAGCCCGGACAAGCGGGCCGCTTTGGATATCTGGAATACGAAGCGGACATCGGGGACGGACGCCATGGCTACCGCGACCGATCCTTGACGCATATCCGCGGCCCGAAAAAGCTCAAGGGCAGCGTCAGCCATGACGTGGGCCGCCTGACCGCGGGAAACCCGCTACGCGGCAACGTCAGCGAATACGATTGGTTCAACACCAACTATTGGGTGGATCTCTTCCCCAAGCTGGCCCAGCGCGTGGCCCGCGACGCCAAACTCACCAACGACATCGCCTTCGTGGCCCGGAATTGGGCGACCTTGCGCACCGGCTTCGCTTACTGGGTCGGGCTCGATCGGGACGGCGACGGCATTCCCGAAGGCAACCCGGGAGAGGTCAAGAACACCTTCGACAACATAAAGCTGTTCGGCTACGATTCCTATAGCGCCAGCATGGCGTTAGCCGGATACAAATCTATGATCCGGATGGCGGAGTTGCTCCTGGCCGCGGCCGCGACCGAGGGCGAGCGGGGCGACCTGCGCGCGCAGATCGCCGATTTCCAGGCGCGCTTCTCCAAAGCCCATGCGACTACGGAGACCTTGTGGGTCAAGACCCGCGGCGCCGACGGGTCCGAAGGCGGGTACTTCGCGACCTGTTATGATCCGAAATTCCGGTCGGAGGAATTGGCCTTGTTCCCGCGAGCGGGCGCCAAGGCCGGTTCCATCGCCGATCAGTTGGCCCGCTACCGTTACATCGACGAGGAAACCGGGGCCATCGATCGGGCCGCGTTCGAAGCCCTGCCCGATGCGGACGCCCTGCGCATTGACGCGGTGGCGGGCAGGCCTAACGTTTACGCCGAGCTGCGTAAAATCCTCGCTCAGGCTGCGTCGGATTACGCGGAGTTGGAGCGGAACGGTTACGTCGAGCAAGGGGAAATCCAGGCTAAGTTCTGGGAAGTCCTCTCGGAGGCGGGCCTGGCAGGGACCTACTCCGACTGCGGGACGGTATTCAACGCGCTCCGGGCCCATAAGAGCTTCGACGTCTTCGCCAACCAACTCGACGGCCTCTGGGCCTGGATCGCCATGGGCGAGGCCCCGGAAGAGTTGCTCAATCCGGCCCGGGTCCGGATGATCCTGAAGACCATCTACGAGAACAACCGCGTCACCAACGGTTGGGCGACCCAGCGCACGGCCGACGGCAAGGAAGTGGCATCGGATCAGGGGAAGGACGTGTGGATCGCCACCAATTACGTCCTGGCGCAGATGCTGGACTATTGCGGCATGACGGAGGAAAGCAAGGAAGTATACCAGGTCATGGACGAGGTTCTCCTGCAACGGGACAACACCTCCACCTCCCCCGAAAGCATCCGCCCGGACGAGAACAAGTTCATCGTCAAAGGCTATCCGCGTCCCGGCGCCGTGTGGACCCAACTGCCTTTGTTCTTCCTCAAGGCGCGTAAACGCGCGGGCGGGAAGGCCGCGACGGCGGCGGAGTTGGCGGGTTTCATCGCGGGGATCTTCAATCCGACTGCGGCTTTGCCAGCAGGGGTTCCGCCCACAGGCACAGCGCCCACGGTGGCTTCGCCCGCATCCCCGGGCCAAAGCGACGCGAATCCGACTCCAGGCGGCCGCAGGGAAGGCCGCCTACCCTACGGATTGGGTCGCATCCGGCCGGGAGAGGCGGCCGCGACCGTGATGCCGGGAGGCGGCGGAGCCGCGGGCTCCGTTCTGGCGTGAGGGCGAAATTGAGGTCATTTTCACCTCAGGTTTCCTATGACAGATCTTCATGACGCGCATCAGTTCGCACGGGATTTGACCGGTCGTCCAATGGTTCCAGGGACCCTGATAGCGAATGTTGAAGGAGTAGATACTGTACACATCCGCGGCAGGATCCCAGTCCCCTAATGGCTACCAGTTGGCGCCGCGATCGGGACTGAGAAATACTCTTGAGTCGGTGTACGCCGCAAGTCCAAGACGCAAGTAAATAAAACGGAGAAGATGCTTCACGGGCGGATCCCCGCCGGCCGTCCAGTTCTCGCCGAAGTCGGCGCCTACCAAGGCGTCGACCGCGGCGGATAAGCCGTAACATGCCTCATGTTCGGCGAGAATTCCGGACCAACCCTAAGTCGACTACCTCTGGATTCTGTCCGGAATGACCCAATTTCGTCAAAGCCGAGGACCTATGGGATCTCAGCGTGGTGCAGGAGTGAGGCGCTTAGCATGAAAGCCATCCCGATAAACGGTGGGTGGGGATGCAAAAAAACGTTTTCGGTATGTATCGCAGTAATTGAATTGGAGTCGGAAGTATTTTAGACCGGTAGAGGGAATACGGACTCAAAGATTGCGGAGATTATCGGCAAAGAGGCGACTGGCAAAGAGCTGGGTGGCCTTCCCGTCTTTCATTACCACTTTCATCTTCCCATCGTAGAGCTTCTGAATTTCGGCGATCCAGGAGATGTTGACGATGGTGGAGCGGTGGATGCGCACGAAGTCCTTGGGGTTGAGTTTTTTTTCCAATTCCACGAGCGGTGTATCTTCCAGGAATTCCCGGCTGCTGGTATGGATGGATGTGTATTTGTTCTCGGAATGGAAGTAAATGATTTCCGCCGTCTTCACGATGGCGAGTTTGTCGCCGATCTTGCATGTGATTCGACTAATGTATTGGCCCCCCAGGGCACCCATTAATTCTTGGATAGCCCGGGAAAACTGTCCCTGGTTGAAACCGAGCGCCCTAAGTTTCTCAATGGAGCCCTTGAGCGCGTCAGCGTCTATGGGCTTCAGCAGGTAATCCACCGCCATGGTCTTGAATGCCTCAAGTGCGCGATTATTGTGCGTCGTGGTGAAAATAACAACGGGCTGGCGTTCAAGCTTTTCCAGCACTTCAAACCCGTCCATTCCCGGAAGGCCGATGTCCAGAAACAGCAAATCCGGTCTTGCCGATTTAATTATGGCCATCGCCGCCGGCCCGTCAGCGGCTTCGCCAACGATCTCCAAGTCTTCGTGGAATTCTTCCAGAAGGCGGCGCAGACGGTTTCGCGAGGATTCCTCATCCTCGACCAGAACGGCACGAAATCTCATTTCGCCTCCAGGATGGGGATACAGATTTCCACGCGGTACCCCGGCGAACGGCTTATGCCCATGGAATACGCATCCCCGTAAACGTAATTAAGTCGGTCCTGCACGCTTTTCAGCCCAAAACCGGTGCCGGTGGAAGGTTTCTGCACCCCCTCCCCGTCGTCCTCCACAACGAGGCGGCACTCCTCGGGGCCGATATCCGCATGCACCCGGACCATACCTTTTCCCATCTTGTGGAAAATTCCGTGACGGATACTGTTTTCTACCAGAGGTTGGATTAACAGCCCGGGCAGCCGAACGCGGCTGACATCGCCATCCGTTGTCACACTGAAATCAAGCCTAGTACCAAATCGCATCTTCTCGAGCGAGAGGTAGGTCTTCACCACCTCCATCTCCTGTTCCAGGTTCACCAGCTGGTTTTCCGATGACATGAGGATGTAACGATACAGGTTCGACAACTTCACAATGGCCTTTTCGGCCGTCCTGGCGTCGGTTAAGATGAGTTCGGCGATCGAGCTGAGCGCGTTAAACAAGAAATGAGGATTAATCTTCGCCTGGACTAGGTCGAGTTGTAGGGTATGATACTTGGCGTTCGACAGTGAAATAATCACCTGCCCGCACAGCAATTCCAAAACCTCAAGCCGCGCCGGAGTAAATGCGTCGCTGATATGATTGTTTTCCAGGTAAAGCAGGCCCTCCATTTTTCCCAGGTTCTGGAGCGGCATGCAGAGGATCGACTTGGGCTTGCGTTCTGCGATATAGACATCCCCGCCGAACATACTGTCGCGGGCGGCATCCGCCAGGACCAGGCTTTTCCCGGTGCGGGCCACGTAGTTTACGATTGCATGAGAAAGGTCGCGGCATTCCATCAAGGGAATGGATAGCAGGACCTCGACCTCCGGTTTTTCAATGTCGCCGGCAGCTTCGACCACCAGGGAACCTCTCCGGTCCAGGATGAGAAACCCCCGCTGCGCCGCTGCGATCTCGAAGATGATTTTCAGAAGCTTTTTCAGCAACCGACTTAGGACGATTTCCCCGGAAATCGCTTGAGACGCCTTCAGGATCGCTTTTGCGTCCATGGGTATGCGGGATTCCCCCGCCGTCGCGGCTGATTTCGCCCAACCCAGCGCCGGGCCGCCCGAGGCGGCGCCTGATCCAAAGGTGATTTCGGGGTGGGCCGCCTTGAGTTCCATGGCCTTGGCGGCGGCGCCCCATCGTAGATAGCCATGATAGGCTTCATTCAGGTGTTCGGAGGCAGCGGCGCGCCTCCCACCGGCCTTGTAGAAGCGGCCGGCCAGCTCATTGGCGAGTGCTTCGAAATGGATGCGACCGTTGTCGCGCGCCATGTCGATGGACCGGGCGTAGGCCTCCTCGGCTCTCGCGGCTTTACAATCTATCCGCGCGATTTCCGCCTTTAGGAGGTTGTGCATGTGGCCATAACCTTCCGGGCAGTCCAAATGGAATTTTCGCAGAAGGCGCTCGTCGGCGGCGATTTTGCGCCGCATGTCCCTTCTGGCGGAAGGAGCCGCGTAGGGCAGCGAAGTCACTAGTGCCAGGGAACGGTAGCAGCAGAAAAGCGGCCAGAATCCGCCGGAGGGATCGATGATAGGATTTCCGGCCAACCGTAAGGAAGCGTCAAGAGCCTCGTGGTGGCGATGGAAAAGGACGAATGACTGGAGCTCGAGCAGTAGGAAGAAACCCCGCTCCATCGGCACCGTAAGTCCAGTCGCGAAAGAGAGGCCGGAATCCAATCGCTCCATGCAGCTGGAAACCGGCCCCTGCAACATCCTAACCCATCGCCCTACTACATTGACGATTTCAAGGCTCTTGCGTTTCTCGATGGTCTTGCCGAAGGTGAGGAGCTTTTCTGCTTCCGCCTGGATCTCATCCAGGGACGAGCCGTTCAGCGTCATGACGTAAATAACTACGTCGCGGCAATAACCGGCGTAAATCAGATCGCCGGCCTCCATGCAGTTTCGGAAACCCTCCTCCAGGTATGTGAGGGTGATATCGAGAGGGAATCGGCGGCAGCTGAAAAAGCAGGCATAGATGAAAAGTACCTTGCCACGGATGGACGGGTTGGTATGGCGCTCCGTGAGATCCATCGCCAGCTCGGCATATTTATGTCCCGGGCCGGGCAGCCGCAACACGGAACTGAGAAAAACGCCGTAGCAGATGTAGGCGATGGGAGAGCGTTCGGAGTTGCCCAAGGAAAGGCTCATCCGCAGCATCCTCATCACCACCATCCCGTTCAGCGTAACGTCCGCCATCAGGAAAGAAGTGGACCAGAGGCAGGTGAGGATGCCCATCGCCGAAGTGGCCTCGGGAGTCCAGCGGCTTTCCCTTTCTCCAAGGGTTTCCAAATTGCGGAGCGCAGTCATGACTCCCACGCGGGCCACTTCCGCGAGCATGACCACGATCCCCGGCTTTGCTGGCAAGGGTTTTCCCAGCAAGGCCAGACCGGCCAAGCCAACCTTCACGGTCTCCTCATGCCGGAGCAAATGCTCCTGCATCCGCATCCGCGTCTCCAGGACCCTCACCTTGTCCAGGGAGCCGCTGGATCGAGTCAGTAAATCCTCGAAATGCACTTCAGCCGCATTGAATTCCATGTTCAGGTATTCGCATTCCGCCCGCCCCATGTGCAGCGCATGCGCTAGCCGGAAATGGGTGGGCCACGCATCCGTCGGCAGGTATCCTAGGCCATAGTTGAAATATTCTAGGGCGTCGGCGTAAGCCGTGGCATTTTTGGCCTTGCGTGCCGCCATCAGGTTGGCCTGGGCAAACTCCAGTCTTTCCTCCTCTGATGTGACTAGACGCATTCCGTAATTGAGATGCTTCGCCACTTCGAAAATCGACGCCTCCGGAACGTCCACCCCGAGGTGCTTCAGTAGGTTTCGGCCAATCTCAAGATGGACCGCCGCCGCTTCCCCAGGGGGTATTAACGAATAAGCCGCTTGCTGGATTCGATCGTGCTGGAAGGAATAGAAATCCCCATCTTCCACCAGCATCTCCTCGCCAACAGATTCTCCCAGGGAAGAGGCGATCCGCGCAACATCCCCTTGCGCATGTGCGATGGCGAGAGCCTCGCGGCTGAAGCGGTTTCCCAGGCACGCGGCGCATGTCAATACCCGCTGGGCTTCCGGAGAAAGCCCCTTGATTCTGTCGGACATCAGGTCGATGACGTTTTGCGTGTTCCGCAAGTTGCGGATCGCCAGAGGACTCCATGACCACCGTCCGACTCCCGCCCAAGTTTCTGGATTCGGAAGCGGATGATTAGCTGCGACGCGGAGAAACGATTTCGCGTGCAGCATTTTCAGGAACTCGATCACGAAAAAAGGATTTCCGTGCGTCTTCTGGAGGACAATCTGGGAAAGGCCCGCGGACTGATCAGCGTCGCATTCCAACATGTCTGCGACTAGTTGGTTGACCGGGCGGAAGGGCAGGGGATTGACCTCGATTTCCGTAACTGGGACTCCAGCCTCCCTGATTTGCAGCAATGCGGGCCAGAACGGGTGTTCCGCCTTCATCTCGGATTTGCGATGGGCGGCGATAACCAGGAAGTGCCCCACGGCCGGACCGGTTAGCAGCGACTTGAGAAGATCGACCGAGGCGGGATCCGACCATTGCAAATCGTCAAGAAACAAGACCAGAGTGAATCCCATCCGATTAAAAACGCCAACCAATTCCCCGAAAAGATAATGGAGCCTGTTCACGGCTTCGCTAGGCCCCATGGTTTGAAGTTCAGCAGAGGGGCCCAGCAACCGATTCAGCTCAGGAACGAGGTCGGCAATCACTCGTGCTGAATTCCCGAGAACGAGGGCAAAGGCGGATTTCCACTTGGCAAGCTTGCTGGCGTCTTCCATCAGCAGCAGCCTCACCAGTCCCGTGAAAGCGTCAGCGACCACGCCGTAAGGCCGGCCCTGGCCGGATTGATCGCATTTGCCTCCCGCGAAATAGGATCCCGGCCTCGGCAACCGCGATTTCCAGTCCAGCAGGAGTGAGGTTTTTCCCGATCCGGAAAAACCGGAAACTAGAATCAATTCCTTTTTGCCAGCCTGGACACGTTGAAAGGCTTGCGCCAAGATTTCCCGCTCCCGTTCGCGCCCATACAAATTCTTGGGATTGAAAAGGCGTTCCTCCCCATCCAGCTTTCCAATGGCGAAATCGCGGAGCGCCCCCGACTCCCCCCAATGACGCAAGCATACTTCCAGATCCGTCCGCAACGACTTCGCGTTTTGGTAGCGCATGTCCGCGGACTTGGCAATCATTTTCATCACAATGTCGGAAAGCACCGGGGGTATTGTGGGATTTTTTTCATGCAATGGAATGGGTTGCAAGGCCAAGTGCATTGCAATCATTTCTGCCTCGTCCTTGCCGCGAAACGGCGCTTCGCCAGCTAGGATTTCATAGAACACGACGCCCAACGAATAGATATCCGTGCGATGGTCCATCGCTCGACCCATCCGCCCGGTTTGCTCCGGTGAGATATAAGCGATATGTTCCTCAGGGATGAGACTGGCCTTGATCTCTGTGGTTTCCGAACGAGAAAACGAGTGGCAGAAATCCGTGAGCCGCACCTGGCGATAGTCCGGAGACACCAGAATGCTTAATGGGTTGATGCCGGAATGGGCGACGCCAGCGGCGTGGATCCTGGCCAGTACCGCTGCGATGCTAGACGCGAATTGCAGGAAATACGATAAATCTGGCTTCTCCGAGAGCATGGCCTCCGCCACCGTAATGCCTTCGAAATCTTCAAAGAGCACCACGGGGTTCTTTATCTGCGGCTCGAAGGCCACCACCCTTAGAACACCTTCCAGTGAAAGGTCGCTCAGAATCTCGAACTCGCGCTTGAGTTCCTGTACCCTATCTTTGTCGGGATAGCACTGGCATTGCGTTCGAATCAGACCGGCATGTCGTTGAAATGATCCAAGGCCTCGCGCGGAAGCGCATCGTTGCTGTCGGCCTGGGTGGATACCGCTATTAGGCGGAAAATACCGCTCTCGAGGTTTTTCGCATCGTTCCGGCTCAGTAATTCCACGTCGAGAATCCCCACCTTGGAAAGCATTGAGGCCAGGGGAGCGCCAGCCAGCCAGGAACCTTGCTCTTTCAATCCCTTACGGATATCGGAAAGCGCCGTCTGCATTCTTTTTACCTCCTTTAGGGCCTCGTCGACCGCATCCATGATGTAAGTCCGGAAACGCGAGAGATAAAGATTCCCATTCACGTCATTCGTAAGCCAGGGGTTCGCTTCGGTCGATCGCAGCGCCATCAAGAATGGCGGCGGCACCGGCGTTTGAAACCCCAACTCCCTGAGCAGAGACAGAATGAAATCGTTGCCATAGCTATCGGTGCTCAGAAGGGTGCGGCTGAGGATGAGATTGCAGGTTTCGTATTTTCCCGGCCGTAAATTCAAACGGCCGTAAATCGCCTGATTGAAATAGAAAAGCAAATCGGGATCCTGGTTGAAGGCGCCATCGTGCTTAAAATTGAAGAGATAGCAAAGCACGTTCAAGTCAGGACCGATCTCCGCCATCTTTGCCAACAGGTCGACGTTCGGTTGACTGCCGTCAAGCGCCAAGATTGTGCCGCACAATTCCAGGCTCGCAGGCGCGCCTAGTGGAACGATACGCACATCAGGATTGAGGGTGCCCATGACCACAAGTTGGGCGAATACCAGCTTGCTCTGATACATCTCCATGCCGATGAGGCGGCCAAACCCGGTAATGTCGGGCCGGAGCATACGATGGGCGAGGAAGACAGCGGCCGCTCCCGATCCGGGTTTCGAACCCTCGACTCCGAATACGCCCACCAGCTCGTCGGTTTTCACCGAAACCTGCGCGATACCCTGGGGGATGATCGGGCCCAACACCGGGGCGCTGAATTTGACGAGGTCGCGGATGGCGGAATTGCGGTAACAGATTGCTCCCGCCGGATAAGGAATATGCCCCTGCTTATGGGGATCGACCGTGACGGAATCGGCCTCCGCGAGGGCAAGATAATGTCTGGTGGACTCCGCCCCCAGGCCGATGACCGGGGCCGATTGTGAAGCGCGTCGCTGGGGAGCGCATCCGCCTAGCGGTGGATCCACCGGCGCCACGGGGAATGCCCAATCCATTTCGAAAGGCTGACGCAACAGACTGGCGTGATATCCGCCCCAGGCGGCATCGACGTGCACCGAAAAATCCAAACCTTCTTTCCGCAGGGCTTTGCGGAGGTCAAGGATGTTCCGAAGCGGATCCACCACGCCTTCTTCGGTGCTTCCTACCACGGCCACCACGGCCAACACCGGCATCTTTTTATCGAGGCAGTTCCGCAGTCCTTCCTCCAATTTGGCTACGTCCATGCGGGCCAGCGGATAGGCCACGGGAATCGTCACGATGCTTTCCTGGCCAAGGCCGAGCAAGCCCGCAGCCTTTTCAAAGGAATAGTGTTTGGTTCCAGGCAAAAAAATCTTGGGCTCGAACGTCACATCTGACGCTTGCTTCGTGCAATAGCGGTCGAAAAACTGGAGCGACTTCATTTTCATCGAGTTCGAATTAAGCGCGTTGTTAAAGCGTTCCGCGGCCTGAAGAGGACCTGCGTCCAATAAGCCCGATATTTTCGCTGGCAGGGCCAGGGCTTCGTCCATTTCCAGATTCAACAATTCCCATACGCCCAGCGATCCAAATCTCCAGGTGGTGTCTTTCCAGGTAACCGGGATGTCACGGGCGGCCTGGATGCCTTGCGCGCCCGAGGCCTCCAGCCCATCCAAAGTGATTTTGATCGCCAGGGGAAGGAGCTTCAGGTTGCGTGCCCCCCACAGGGCTTCGATATTCGAGATAGATCCGCCACCGGTCAGGTGCCCCCAGGGCATGATGGTTTCTTCCTCTTCCCCGGTGTTGAGCCAAGGCATTTTCTTGCGACGCGCGTTCAGGCCGAGCATTCGGCACAAATCGAATCCGACAAGCATTTCCAGGATGGTGGTGGCCGGTGAACCTTCGAAAGCCACGTTGTTGGAGTTGTAGAGCATGGCGGCGAAATTTCCAGCCAGGCCAGGCAGCAGCAAATCCCACCCCATGTGCGCCTGGTAGCGCGGGCTGAAAGCGGGAACCGATTTTTTGAGGTACGCCATTAGCAAAGCCAGCTCGGATGTCAACCTATCACCGGTGACTTTGTATCCCAAAGACACTTCCTTTGATCCATCCGGATTGGATAAGTTGCTAGGATCATTCTCCTGGCGTTGGCCATGCGGCTCTGAGCCGAACTTAAGGCGATTGTCGGCGACCTCCTTGATGGCCAGGGCCGTCAGTTCCATCAACTTCGAGGCATTCTCGCCTTGAGGACCGAGAAAAAGAGCTTCGAAATTTTCCGTGCCGCGCATGCTGGACTCCTTTACTTTAGTGAAAAGACGGGATAGAATCCCAGATAGCCCTTGGAAACCGGACCGGCTTCCCCGAGGGAAATTTTCAAGCCGGAAACCCTGTCCAGTTTAATCGGCATCCCGGTCACCCCTTCCTTGCCCCTGTATTGCCCGGTCCATGTGGAAAAGGCTTTGCCTTTGGCGGTGTCGGCGACTCCCTCCCGGGCAAGACGCAAGCCGGCAGCGATCATTCCGAAAGGGGAGGAATTAAAAGGAGTCAGTTCATATCCGAGGCTCGCCGATACACCCTCGGAAATCCCCACGTCGATTTTCACCGAGCGGACGAACTCCTCGTAGCCACCGCAAACGTCATCGAGTCGCGGTTTCGACCCCGGCCAACCGATGCGATCCAGGTACGCAGGTAGGCAGCCGTTCGGCAAAGAAACGTTTACCTTCCAGGCAGCGGGAATCCGCGATGGCATGGCGGAAATATGATGGATGCGTCCGCCGGGCGGGAGCGCCTCGGCGCACTTTCGCAGAGCCGTCGCTGTAACCGCCGGAAGGGGGGATCCAGTGATGGCCCGAGCGGCTTCCTGCGCTATTCCAAGCAACTCGACATACCCAAGCGCGCGCTTGCGAGCCCTGTCCCGTCGCTGAAGCATGCCGGTATCGACGCAAAACAAGAATCCAGGAAATGTCCGCCCATCCAGCCGGGCCTCATCCATTTCCAACCAAAGGTGGGGCACGAAGGCGCGCAAGGCGGAACCGGGCCTTCGCCAAGCGGCCATCACCGTTCCAACTCCTTCGCAGCCCGCGAGCGCCCATTGCCGATGCCAATCCTCCTGCATCCATCCAAGGCGCACGTAATCGTCGAGATCCCCCGATCGATACCGGACTCCGAAATCGACCCGCTCATCGCCCGGGGCCATCCGGAATTCCAGGAAATACGCGGAAGAGCCTTCGGGAAGGGAATAAGCCCTCCTTGAGGCCGCGGAGAACGCGTCCCTGCCGATTAGACGCAGAGGGAGACGGGGACGCGCGAAACGGAAGGTCGTCTCGATCTCCCATTTCGCGTCGCCTACCAGAACCATTCGTTGTCCTCGCCACGCTTCTTCTTCAGCTTCTTCTCCGACTTGAACAACGCTTCGACGGCCACGTATTGGTACGGGGGGATTTCGTACTCCCGCATCACCTTAATAGGGTTAGCGATGAATTGCTTTTGCAAAGGAGCTTGCTTCATAACCTTTTTCATGAAAATCATCAGTCTGGACGCGTTTGTTTTCTTTGGTACCGGCATTATGACTCCTTGGTAGCGGTTGGGTGAAAGTGGAAAGGTATTTGGACTGGCCGGCTAGGCCGTTCAGGATCTGCATCAGACGTTGAAATATCATCTCCTTGGGCGTCCGGTTGTCCCGGCTGGCCTGCTGAGTGATGGCCGCCGCAAGGGCATGGGCCGCGTACAGGCTTCTCTTCATCTCCATCCCTGCCGGAATCCCGTCACGGAGCATTTCCCTGACTTCCGAGACATTGGTCTCATCGCTGTCATTCCAATTCTGCAGTTTGCCTAGCGCGTGGCCACCGAGGGATTCCATGGGGCTGGTCGCGAGTACTCGGGAAAAGGTTTCGGCTGAAACCCGCGCCAATTTCTTGCTTACCAGCATATCGCCGAATCCGATGTCCAATCCGCCCGGAAAATCCTTCTCGATTTCAGCCCGCAAAGCCCTCATCCAATACTCTTTGCCACTGAAGCGTAGGTTTCCGACCATGGCTACCAGCAGGTGTACGCGGAAGAAATCGGAAGGATGAGGGCCTTCGCCCGGTTTTGCGCTCAAGCGCTCATTTTTCCGGCTGAATCCGTTGGCGGCGAGGTATCCCCCACGCTGTCCCCTGAAGGCGCCGATGAATCCGATGGCCATTGCCGGCCCCAGGTTCAAAACAGCCAACGCGTCCGAAACGCCCTCTTCGAATTTCTCCTCCCAATATTGCGATAGCGCTTCAGCCCGACCCAACCCTTTCAGGTCATGCGCCAGGCTATTTTTCACCTGACTTTTCAACTCCAGGTGCAAGCCCGGGTAGGCTCCCAAAATGGCGTGGCCGCAGGTCTCGTGGGCGACTGAGGCCCATCCGAAGATGCAGCCCCCGGAAAACGCCCTGGGCATTGAAATGACGGTCGATTTGACCCCGTAGATGGCGATGGCCTCCTTGTCGACCGTGAAGGGAAACGGCGGCTCGCCGCCATCGTCCCACTTTGCGAGTGGTGGCAAGAAATGCGGGTCCGGCGGATTGATGCCTCCCGCAGCTTTCCGGTCCTCCTCGCTCAGGAAGCCGTCATAAAGGTCGTTCATTACCTCCTGCATGGGACGTAAAGATTCAGCTTCATCCAGCCCGTGTTGAACGATGGTCTCGTAAAGGGTTTCGACGTGGGGCTTCTTGAAGGGAAACCGGCCGGTTCTCTCCTGGTATGACCTGAGATAGCGGATAAATGGAAGTACGAAGCCATGTAGGTGCCAGGATCGGAATGATTTGTCACCATTGCTTACGACCCTTTCCAATCGGCTGTTCCACTCGTTCGTCATTGGCGCCGCGCCCATGTTTCGAGCCTGGTCGGCTTTGGTTCCTTTGAGCATCGCAAGGAATCCCTCGAAGACGCCGCAGATTTCTAATTGTGATCGAATGTCACGGATCCCCACTTTTAAATCCAACTGGACATTCTTCGGCGCCGCGCTCCTCCTCCCGCTTTTGCGGAAAATGCCGGGTGGAACGGCGGAAGGGGTTTCGTGACTCGGCACAGCACTATTTAAATTTGCGGATATTCTTTCCATATCTGACCTCTAAATTATCTGCCGTGCTGATTTTTGAATAGTCTCAATCTAATCGGGATTACCGATGGCTCGGGACCGTTTCCGACGGAACTCCGGTTCCTGCACATGAAGTGTAGCTTGGGGGCGACGAAGCGCATCTACTCTTGAATCCGTTTTACTCATACCGGTCTTGCCGAATTTTCAGTATAAGCCGGTACGACAGCTCGGCCAATTCCGGTGGTCAAAGGAAAGCGTGCTCTTTTCAGGATATTTCCGCAGGGGCCACCCTATACCCAGGTTGAACCCTCAATTACCAGTATTCCTCCGAATTCCGAGTGTCACGCTTTACGATCTCTGCACGCTTCAGCCCTAGGCTGGCCGGATTTGCCAGGATGCGGAGTCCGAGTGGCTCAAGACATTGTTGCCTCGGCAAGAAAAATGGTCTCTAAAAGGCCGGCGGCTCCAGGGCTTGCGAGAGGTACAACGCGGCCGCTTTCTAAGTATCGGTCACATGCGTCTCGATTAAATGCAAGAGACACGCAAGCGCCCCGCACACCGTTGGTTTACGGGTTGGACGATGGCTTAGGGTTGACAGAGACCTGATTGCGGGAATGGGGCTATAAGGGAAAGAGCACCACGAAAAGAAAGCTGACTTTCACCGAAGAGATGAATCCGACGGCATCGACCGAGTCCGTTGAAGACGCCGTTCCCTCCCCGTTATCTGGTAGAATACCCCGCCGATCTCCACGCCCTCCTGAACCGCTTGGAGCGGATACAGGAGCGCAGCCTTGGCTTTTCCGTTCCTGAACGGCGGCACCGCAATCGCGGTAGTGCCGGTGGGCGGCGGGAACCAGGATTTGGAATTAATCATCGCGACTACCCGTTTGGCGAATTCCGGCTGGCCATTGGTGGCGTTGAAATGTTCCGGGTCGATCATCTCGATGCCCACGGTGTTGATGGTCGCGGATAGCGCCAGCTTGGTGGGGACCAATTTTATTTGCGCTTGGATGATGGCGGGCCACGGTTTCGTGAGCGCGTAAATCCCCGTGGCGCCATCTTCGTATTCGCTTTCGAGGTAAGGCAAATTGGGCAATCCCATATCCGTCCGGAAATCCGTGACCATTTGCGTAATGTCGTCGGAAAAGCGATTGCAAACCGTATCGCTCGTGCGCGTCGCTTCGACCAAACCAAGCATGCAAATCAATCCGCCGAAGGTCGCGTAACTTTTGGTGTCGTTGACGGCGGTGATCAACTGCTGATAAAGCGTGGCCCCCTTCCAAAATCGATTCTGGTCCGCGGGATTATTGGAGACGTTGAGTCCGGTGTTCGTGCCGCGGCAGGTTGAGGATAGGCTCGCGTCGTTGATAATGCCGAAGTAATAATCCGGATGCGCCGCCGCCATGGCCTTGATAAAGGGCATGCTCGGTCCGCCGCTGCCGTTACCCGACAATCCGTTTTGCATGGCCCCCGGGGTTTCTTTCGCCAGCACCCAGGTTTTCGTCGAATACCATTGGTAGTTCCAGCCATGGGGAATCGAGACCCCGTCGGAATGCGCGGGGTCCTCGCCCGCCATATTGGAATGGCCGATGCACAGGTACACGATGAACTTATCCTTGGGCACTTCGACGCCGCCCAACAGGATCGCGTGCGCGGTAATCGTCGGAAACAGGACCGCGAAGCAAAAACGCATGATATCGCGGTTATCCATGCTGCACCTCGGCTGGAAAGAACCGGATCCTATTGGGCGAAGATGTTAGCGATTTCGGCCGCGGTCAGGGCGCGCTTGTAGATCCGGATATCGTCCAAGGTTCCGGACCAGGGCGTTCCCTCCAAGCCCCCGAACCGAAGCGAGGTCAAATCGCCCACCG
>JAEKLQ010000095.1 GCA_019509785.1 Fibrobacterota bacterium
ATCCTGCGTCGCGTTGCGCGCCAGCAGCCGCGCAAAGCGGCCCAGCCGGCGCACGGTGAATTCGTCGAAGCTCGGTTCGTCGGGGCGATTGAAGATGATCAGTGCACCGGCGGGTCCGCCGCGCGCGATCAACGGCAAGGCGACGAGCTTGCAGGCGATCTGCCCGCCGCTCGTGTGCTTGAGCTTGTTGGTGGCGATCGGCTTGCGCGACGCGATCACGCGGCGCGCGAGCTCGTCGCCGGCGTTCGCGAGCTGGTCGCGCGCGAACGCGATGTCGGCCTCGGAACGGCCCCAGACGGCGCGCGATTCCTCGCGCGGAAAGATGGCCGTCGCGGCCGTGCAGCCCAGGCGCAGACACACGGCACGCAGCACGCTCTCGCTGCCGCGTTCCTGCCCCGCCCCCGCATCGAGCGCTCCCGTTTCTCCCGACTTCACTCTCACTCAGAGACCTTTGTTAGTTCGTTCTTGCCGTTCGACGCGCCGGCAGATTAGACGACCGCCCTAGGGCGAAAGCCCACGCACTTCGCATCTTTCCGGCGTTTCACGCGCCTGAAATCGAATACCTCGAGTTATGAGAAGCGCTACCACGACTTATGTCAGATGGCGCGAAAACGGGGACGCAGCCATTCGCAGACACCGGTGTCAAGCCATGCGGATCATCAGGCGATCAGTGGTCGCAAATGCCGCGGAAGCGGCCGGTCGCCGAATACTCCACCTGTCCTGCGAGGTTGCCGGCGAGCAGGCTGCGCCGGCGGGTGACGGCCGCGTCGAAGATCTCGGCGACCGGCATCGCCTTGCCGAACGAGAAACCCTGCCCCGTCTTGCAGCCGAGCGCGAGCAACGCGTCGCGTTGCTGTTCGAGCTCGATGCCTTCCGCGACGGTGTCGAGGCCGAGCGCGTCGGCGAGCGACAGGATGGCCTTCGCGAGCGCGACGGCATCGACGCCCTCGGCATCGGCGTGCGCACCCGCGAGCCGCTCGACGAACGTGCGGTCGATCTTGAGGATGTCGATCGGAAATCGGTGCAGATACGCGAGTGAGGAATATCCCGTGCCGAAGTCGTCGAGCGCGAGGCGCACGCCGATCAGCTTGAGCTCGTGAAAGATCCGCTCCAGCCGCTCGGTGTTCTCGAGCAGCAGGCTCTCAGTCACTTCGAGGATCAGGCAATCGGCGGCGAGCGCGTGCGTCTCGAGCGCGCGGCGCACCTCGGCCGCCGCATGACCGGTGTTCAGGTAGCGGCTCGACACGTTCACCGACATGCGCACGCCTTCGCCGTGTGGCAATTCCCGCTGCAGCCGCGCGGCATCTGCGCAAGCGCGGTCCAGCATCCACTGCGTCATCGGCACGATCTGGCCGGTCTCTTCCGCCAGCGGAATGAACTCGGAGGGCAGAACCAGGCCGCGCGTCGGGTGGCGCCAGCGCATCAGCGCCTCGACGCCGACCAGATGCCGCGA
Organism: Fibrobacterota bacterium; assembly: GCA_019509785.1. Classification (NCBI taxonomy): domain Bacteria; kingdom Pseudomonadati; phylum Fibrobacterota; species Fibrobacterota bacterium. The sequence goes on from JAEKLQ010000095.1 coordinate 1,454, forward strand.
GGCCAGATCGACGATCGGCTGGTAGTGAGCCTCGAGCTGCTGCTCCTCGATCGCGGTCGCGAGTTCGTTCTCGATGCGCATGCGACGCCGGGCGGCGCGCAACATCTCCGGCGCGAAAACTTCGGCGTGTCCCTTGCCGCGCGACTTGGCCGAATACATCGCCGCGTCGGCGTTGCGCAGCAGCCGCTCGACGTTGCTGGCGCGATCGGACAGCGCGACGCCGATGCTGCATCCGACGCGCAGCTGGCGCCCGTCGATGTCGAATGGCAGCCGGCACGTCTCGATGACCTGCCGCGCGACCGCCATCGCGGCATCGATGTCGGGCGCATGGTCGATGAGCACGGCGAATTCGTCGCCGCCGAGGCGCGCGACCGTGTCGCCCGTGCGCGTGCACTGCACGAGCCGGTGCGCGAAATTGCGCAGCAGCGAATCACCCGCGCCGTGGCCGAGGCTGTCGTTCACGGTCTTGAAGTTGTCGAGGTCGATGAACAGTACCGCCGGCGTCATGCTGTCGCCGATGCGGCTCAGCGCCTGGTGCACGCGGTCCGCGAACAACGCGCGGTTCGCGAGCAACGTGAGCGGATCGTGGAACGCGAGCGTGCGCAGCTGATCGTTGAGCCGTACGGCATCGGATATGTCGCGGATGTTGAGCGTCACGCCGCGGATCGAATCCACGTGGCACAGGTTCGCGATCACCATCTTGAACGACCGCTTTTCGCCCGTGCCCTTCTCCAGATCGAAGGTGGTCACCTGCTCGGAATGCGGCGACGCCACGACGTCGGCGAATACCGCGCGGACCTGCGGCGCGCCGCGGCCGATCACATGCTCGATGGGCAGTCCGGCAAGCTCGACGGGGGGCATGCCGAGCATGGCCTCGGACGACGGGCTCGCGTAACGGATGAGGCCGTCCGGATCGCAGATCGCGATCATGTCGCTCGAGCGCCGCACGAGCTCCGTGAGTCGCTCGTCGAAGCGGCGCGTCGCGATCTCGCGGTGGAGGCCCACCACCTCGCGCGTCGCGAGCGCCTGGCTGACCATCACGAGCACGGTGGCGATCAGCACCACGCCCATGAGCAGCGGCGCCTGCGAATCGACGAGCCCGAGTTTGTCGTTGAGCAGCGCGACCACGCCCACCATGAGCGCGACGATCGGCAGCGAGCCGCGCAAGTCGCCCTGCAGGCCGCGCGTGCCGACATAGACACGCTCGCTGCGCTGCGCGTTCACGCTCAGCACCATGAACAGGTAGTAGACGACGTAGACCAGATCCATCGGCGCGCCGACTTCGTACGACTTGCCGAGCTCGGCATTGACCCACAGCAGGTCCCCGATCAGGGTCGCGACCTGCGCGAGCAGCAGCCAGGTCACGGCGCGTTCGCGGCGCCAGTCGGTCACCTGCATCGCCACCATGGCCCCCGCGATGAGGCACAGCGCGTTGCCGACGCCATAGGTCGCGGCCGACCAGTTCTCGGCGAGCTGTGCGGGCGACATGCTGGCGAGTGGCGAGAGAATGGTGAACCAGAGCAACGTGGCGAATCCGACCGCAACGGTTGCGAAGTCGACGATCGATCGCGTGCTATTCAGTCGCCCGCCGAGATCGAAGTACAGCAACATGCACGCGGTCGCCGTCAGCGGATAGTCGAGCACCCAGAGCGCATCGGGCCACGATCCGAAGGTCTCGCTCGCGGTGAGCGCGCCGTAACCCCAGCCGATGCTCGCGATGGCATCCAGGATGCCGGCAGCGAACAACAGCTTGTACGCGGTGCGACGTCGCGAGCTCAATGCGTGATCGGTGATCACCGGCCACATCATCACGAGCATCGTGATCATGATGGGGAACGTGCCCCACGCGCCGATGCGCGCTGCCACCGTCCCGCCACCCCAGCCCGAGAGCAGGATCACGGAGATCGCGCAGCCGTAGAGAACGCAGCCCGCAATGGCAGGACGCGACCAGCGCTCGACGTTTGACCTCAATGAAAGACTCATGCTCGCAGGCGAAAATCACGGCTGGCGCCGTATCGTTAATCGTGTCAAAAGACCCGGGTGTCCAGTCGGGTAACGGTCACAGCCGCGCACTCTTG
>JAEKLQ010000096.1 GCA_019509785.1 Fibrobacterota bacterium
CCCCAGCGTTTGAATGTGGAGAACGTCCGCCAGTACTCAGACGTGGCATTCCAGAACAGTACCGGCGCTGAGACTCATCAGGAAATCGTCAAACGTGCACAACACCGGAAGGCTAAAGGCGATAGCAATCTACACAATTGTTTGTTCCTTGAGGGGAAGTCCGGTAGGGTGATACCGAAAGCCCAGCGATTACCACCCCATCCATGTTCTGCTTACCCAAAATCGGCCAGTCCCTTGCCCTTTTCCTCATGGCTTTGGTCGCTTCGGTCGCTTCGCCGGAGACCCGAGCCGAGCCGCTGGTCGCGGGTAATATACCGATTTCTGACGATTATGTCCTGCGAACCTGGGACGTGGATGACGGGCTGCCGGGTAACAACGTGTCGAGCATTGCCCAGACCCCGGATGGCTACCTTTGGCTGGTGACTTCCAGTGGATTGTCCCGGTTTGATGGGGTACGGTTCACTCCCTTTTTGAAGGAATCAACGCCGGGGCTGGAGTCAAATCAGATGGGGGTGCTCTTTGTTGATCGCGATGGCGCTTTGTGGGTCGGGCTGGAGCGTGGCGGAGTTGCGAGGAAGATAGGCGATCATTTTGAAGTAATTATGCCCTTTGCTCCCCGCACGGCCTACCCCACGTGGACCAGTTCTTTTGCCCAGGATTCCGAGGGGGCAGTTTGGTTTGGCCTTGATCCAGGGAAAGCCTTCCGTTGGCAGAAAGGAGTTCGCACGGGATTTTCGATTGGGCAGGGGGCAGGCACTGCTGTGCAAGCGGATGGGAGTGGCAGGATTTGGTTTACCACTTTATCCGCGTGCGGGTATTTTGATGGAAACCGTTTCCAGGCCATTGATCCCAATGGCGGTAAATGGCCCACCCTCGCGCCCTCGCGCGACGGGGGAATGTGGGTTAAGCGGGGGTTTGCCCTTCGGCATTATCGAGGGGTTGGAGTGGGTGAGATGATTGCGGAAACCGGGGATCTCACGATCAGCTCACTCCTTGAGGACCACGCGGGTAATCTCTGGATAGGAACGCTTAACGCGGGGCTGTTTCGGTACCGGAACGGGGGCTTCGTGCGGGTGCCAACCTCCCAAACTGCCGTGACTTCCATCATGGAAGATCGGCAGGGAAATCTTTGGGTGGGGATGGTGGGCGGCGGATTGGACCGGCTCCGGCCCCGCCGCTTTTCCTTGCGGCAGAAGAAGCATGGGTTACCCACCGACAGCGTTACGTCATTGTGCGAGGACGGGGAAGGAAGGCTCTGGCTTGCGGGGCGGAACGGCACGGTGGCGAGGGCGAATGATTCCAGCAACCAAACGTTTCTTTCCTTGGAAAAGCCCCGCGCGGCAATCATGGCGATGTGCCCCGATCCTCAGGGGGGCGTTTGGATGGCGACGCTTAAGGGCTTGGTGAGGTGGCAGGGTGGGGCGTTCACGAACGAGCCTTCGCTGGATCCGCTCACAGCGCTGCTTCTGGATCGGCAGGGAGACTTGTGGGTGGCGACAATCAAGAAGGGGCTAATGCGTTTGCATAACGACGCGGAGGAGCCTGTTTCCCCAGAGAATGGGCTATCTGAACCGCGGGCGCTCGCCGAGGACCCGGCGGGACGGCTCTGGGTTGGGACCGAGGCGGGGCGCCTTTTCCAGCGAATCCAGCGGCGAGAGGATCAAGCGGGCGGGGGGGGATTCGTTGCTGTGCCGCTGCCCGGGGCGGAGGATCAGCAAATCCGCTTTATTGTGCCGGAGAAGAATGGGGAGGTCTGGGTCGGGGTGAACAATGAGGGACTCTATCGCTGGCGTGACGGGCAGATCGCCCGATTGCCACTGAATACCGGGTTGCCCGTCAACGATCTCCGCGTGCTGGCGATTGAACCGGGCGGGGAACCCGGGATCACTGGCACGAATTCCCAAACAGGGCTCAATGCAGATGGGGCAGGAAGGCAATTCTGGTTCGGCACTGGCGGGGGCATGTTTCGCGTTGCGGGCAGCGAGATCGATGCGGTCATGGACGGGCGTCAGCAGCAGATGCAGGTAGTTGCCTACCGACGCGACGATGGGATGCCCAATGTCGATTACGTCTTCGGATTCAAAAACACCGCGACTCTCACCCACGATGGGCATCTCTGGTTCGCAACGACCCGTGGCGCGCTGGAGATCGGCCCGGAGGAGACTCGGGACTTGCTCCCGCCGGTACCGTTGCTGATTGAGGAGGTTGGAGGCGTTCGAGTTTCCAACTCCGAAAAGCTGACCCTGCCCCCCAGACCGGGCCCACTGCAGATCCGATACACGCTGGCGGATCTGAGCGCTCCGGAGCAGGTCCATTTCCGGTACCGTCTTTTAGGATGGGAAGGCGATTGGGTTCAGGCTGATCGTCAAAGGACGGCCACGTTCACGCATCTGGCCCCCGGGAAGTATCGTTTCGAAGTCGCAGCAGCTGTAGGAAACGGGCCATGGCTGTCGGCGACGGCGTCCCTCCCGTTTACCGTGAGGGCTGCGTGGTGGGAGACGGACTGGTTCCGGTTTGGCATGGCTTTGTTCAGCGTGGTGGCGCTGACGGGGGTGGTTCGATTTATCGTGAGGCGTCGGATGATGGCCCGAATGCGCAGGCTTGAACAGGGACATGCGCTGGAAAGGGAACGCACCCGGATAGCCCGTGACATGCATGATGATATCGGCGCTCGTCTTATGCGCATTGCTCTGATGAGCGAAGTGGCTGCAAGCGAACCCGATCTGCGCACCGGGCTGGGAAACCAGCTTGGGGGCATCGCCCATGAAGCCCGTGAGGTGGTCGATACGCTGGATGAGATCGTTTGGACGGTCAATCCGCGCAATGATACCTTGGCACGTTTGATCGGCTATCTGGCCGAGGCATCCGAGGCGTTCCTTGATTCGACCTCCATCACCTTGACGCTCGAACTTCCCAAGGAGATCCCGGACATCGCCGTGCCTTCAGATGTTCGCCATCACATCCTCCTAGTGGTCAAGGAGGCTCTAAACAATGTGGTCAAGCACGCGAGGGCCACGTCCGTCAGTTTGAAGATCGCTCTGGAGAAAGAGATGCTCTCGATCCTGATCGAGGACGATGGAAGCGGGTTCGCCCCTGCTGCTGTCGCACCCTTCTCCAATGGTTTGCAAAATAGCGAGCAACGCTTGGCTTCAATCGGCGGCTCGTACCGTATTGAAAGCCGGCCGGGACAGGGGGCCATCGTGAAGCTGGAGATCCCGCTGGCATTTGGAGTGCGGTGACATGTCACCGCTTGGTTTTTGGAAGAGGAGACATGCCTCCTCGTGAAAGCGGTGACATGTCACCGAACTCCAAAGCTTCGCATATCCATGCGATATTCCCGCGGGAAGGGATCTGATATAGCAAGGCGCATGGAATCCTTGCCGTCCTCGGCGGTCTCGCATATGGTCGGATCAGTTGATGAATTGAAGCCAACCTGTAATCCCCCCGAAGTGCCTACGACCGTTTCCATTGTCGAAGATGATCCCACCATGCGCGCAGGATGGGTTAATATCATTAATCATGCTCCCGGGTTCCGCTGTATCGCTGACTACGGCTCCGCCGAGGAGGCGATCGCAGGCATTCCCCGCAATCCTCCCGAGGTGGTGTTGATGGACATTAATCTGCCGGGCCTTTCCGGGATTGAGTGCGTCCGAGAACTCAAACCAAAATTGCCCTCGGTGGATTTCGTCATGCTGACCATGTTTGGGGACCAGGACCGGATTTTCGATGCTTTAAAAGCGGGTGCCATTGGTTATTTGCTGAAATCCAAAAGCACCCCCGCTGCATTGATCAAAGCAATTAAGGAAGTGAAAGTTGGTGGATCCCCAATGTCAGGGGAAATCGCCAGGCAAGTGACGCTGTTTTTCCGCGAGCCGGCGTTGAAGAGTAAAGCCGCCAGCACAGGGATTGAGCTGCTTCTGCGTCGTGAGTACGAGGTGCTCGAGTTGCTTGCCGCCGGCAGGCACTACAAGGAAATCGGCGTTACCCTCTTTATCAGCGTCGATACGGTGCGGACTCACATTCGTCACATCTACGAGAAGCTTCAGGTGCACTCGCGCGCCGAGGCCGCCGCGAAGTTCTTCGGGCGCTAACCCCTCCTTTGGGGGGGTGTAGAGGCGGTCCCGCCAAGGCGGGATCAGCCTCCTGCCTTTAAGCCTTTGCCTTTCGGAAGGGGATTTCCCCCTGCCATGTCTGGGAGTTCTGGGAAAACTGGGACTCATGAATCCCCGAACTCCCAGTATTCGGTGATAAGAGGTTCCGGCGGTCCCG
>JAEKLQ010000097.1 GCA_019509785.1 Fibrobacterota bacterium
GAGACCAGTGCGCGCACGATGACCGCCCGCGACGTGGCCGCCACTGCCGGCAAGTGGGAAAACAGAGCGCGCGTCGCCTGGCAGGCCACGTCGTTGGTGACGCCGCGCGGATTGCCGAAGGTATCGACGATCGGCCGGACATCGTCGGCGGACATGGTCTGAAACAGCGCTCTCATGGCCGACGTGACCTCATCCTGCGGCGGCGTCGGCGGCGCCGGTTGCTGGCCAAGCTCCGCAACCATGGCATCGCCCACGATGTCGAAAAACGCGGTGACGTCGGCGTCATCGAGTCGGCGCAGCGCCGCCTCCATTCCGTTCGATCGAATGCCCGTCAACAGCGCGGCGCAGGTGTCCACGTCCGCGACTCCGGCCAGCCGGTCGATGATGGCAGCGCGCTCCAGCAGGCGCTCGTCACCGAGCCGTCGCATTCCGCGCGCGGACAGGTCACTGCCCATGCTGCGCGCCTGTTCGGGGGTGGTCGGCCGCGCCAGCGCCGCGCGGAACCCGGGCGTTTCCTTGAGTCGTGCCTGCAGGTTCGACACGGCGGTGTCGTAGGCCGAGGCCACCGGCGTTTCGACCACCGGCTCAGGCGGCGGACCCGCCACCGGATCGCGGCTGACGTATTCGTCATGTGATTCGAACAGGTCCGTGATCCAGCCGGGCGGGTTCAGCAGGATCATGAAATTGAATGCAAACGCGGTGATGGCGAACGCCACGACGATGAAGATCATGCGCGCGCGGCGCACCGGCGGCGGCGTGTACTGCACTCCGAGCCGTTCGAACACCGGCTGCAACGTGAGCTTCAATCTTGCGACTTGCGGCGCGGTCCAGGGGGTTCGCGTCATCGACTTGATGACTCGCAGTGTCCGCGGCGTCCAGTCGTCGTCGAATTCGATGATTGCGCCCGCATTGCTGAGTAGTTTGTGCTTGCCGACATCCGCCCAGTCGGGCAAGGGTCGGCCGTGGATCCGGAGCGCTCGCTTGCGAAACGACTCGTAGTCGGAACGTCTGGCAGGCGTGAGCAGCAGGACCTGCGCGGGCGATGTCGATGTCAGAACAGCCTGGAATTCGTACCAGAAGCCTTCCGAAGTACCGGCCCTCAGGATGATCAGGCGAGCCTTTGCGACCAGCTCCAGCACCTTGCCTTCCCACCCGCCCTCGCGTGCGTAGATGCGCGCGGCCCCGAGGCTGGCGACCTTTTCGCGCGGATCGCCGATCGCGATGAACGGCCCGATCTCCTGGACCACCGTCGCGAGCTGCTCCTCGTCCGTGTAATAGCGCCAGCCCAGACTGCGAGTCACGACGGACACGCCGAGGGTATCGCTGTCGAATGGTCGCAGGTACACGACGGGCGGCCGTGGATCTCCGGCAAGCACGGCATCGCCGCTACCGGTCGTCAGCTTGCGTCCGCGACGCATGAGGGCGAGTCCCGCGAAGATCAGCGCGAGGGCGACCACGAATACACCGAAGACGGCGAAACCCATCACGCGGCCGAGGCCCGCCGTGGCCGGCAGCAGGGCGACGCCGGGCCAGAACAGCGCCGCCCCCAGGAATTTGAGCCGGCGTCCGTGGGCAGACGATCGCTGCGCGGCCTCAGATATCGGAGAACCGGAGCCTCTTGCCATGACCGCTCTCCCTCGCGACGAGGCACGGAGCATAGCGCCGCCGTCCCCGCCGTGCGCCTTGCACCGCACGATGGATGCAGCCAGGAGAAGCAATCACGCCGATGTCGCGACTGGGCGCTCCTCTATCTACCTTGCGGTTTCGGCACCTCGCGGCCACCCGCCCGCGACTAGTTTGCGCGCGGGCTCAGCCAGCCATTCGTGGCGAGCCAGTCCATGATCGCCCCCTGCCATCGGTCGCGGGGCATGAGAAAGAAGCCGTGCTGGCCTTTCTGGAATAGCCGCGCCTCCACCGGCACGCCGGCGCGGCGCAGCGCTTCGAAGAACACGATGCTGTTGTCGACGTCGACGAGTCGATCGTCGGCGGCGTGCAGGATCAACGTCGGCGGCGTGTCACGGGTCACGTGCAGCTCGTTGGAGAAGAACCGGATCCGTTCGTCCGTGGGATCCTTGCCCAGCAGCGCGTTGCGCGAATCGACGTGGGTGATCTTCCCGTCCATGCTGATGACGGGATATACCAGCACGAGGAAGTCGGGCCGCAGGTCGAGATGATCCGGGTTGTCGACGTAGGCGTGGTCGAAATGCGTCGCGAGCGTCGCTGCCACGTGACCCCCGGCCGAAAAGCCGATCGCGCCGATCCGCTTCGGATCGAGGTTGAGGTCGGCGGCATGCCGGCGCGCGTACCGCATCGCCTGCTGCGCATCCTCGAGGGGTCCCAGGGATTTATCCACCATGGTGCGATCGTCCGGAATCCGGTACTTGACCACGAAAGCGGCGATGCCGTGATCGACGAAGTAGTTGGCCTGCTGCGTGCCTTCGAAATCGAACGTCAGTCCGGCATACCCGCCGCCCGGGAAGATCACGATGCCCGCGCCGGTGGCCTTCGCCCTGGCCGGTAGATAGACCTGGATGACCGGCCGCGAGACGTGCGTTATCCAGCTGCCATCCGACGTCGCTTCTTCGTCGGCGCCGGGCCGCGAGTTGGGGATCGCCGCGTCACCATACAGCGGCGCGCTCTGCATCTTGCCCGGAACACCCGCGGCGTCCGGTGGTCCTCCGGCCCGGGCTGCGGACTGCAGGCAGGCCAGCGCGGCGAGCACGAGAGCGGCGTTGAGCGTCCTGATCATCTCGATCCCCTTCGGTCATCACGCCAGCAGCAGCTTGCGGGCCTCGCCTTCGGGGTCGTTCACCATGCGGCACTGGTTGTCCCAGACCATCGTGCGATTCGTCTGCGGATCGGAGGGCTGCCAGGCGAGCCCCGGCAGGCCCGGATTTCCCGTAGCCGCGAACGTCGCCCACGACGACGCCATCTTCTTCGCGAGCGCCTGCGCTTCGGGTGTATTGCCGGTGCCTTGCTCGCAGCGCTTCGTATTGTCGAAACAGAACTGGAGCTCGGCGGTGTGCCATGCGCCCGGTGCGCCGTCGAATATCGGTGTCTGCCACGTGAAGTAGTACGTGTATGCGGGCGCCGCGTTGAGCGCGTGCTTGAACCCGGCCATCTTCACCACGTTGTTGCGGACGGACAGGCCGTTGAGACCGGGTGCGCCGCTGCACATGTAGGACAGCGTTCGAATCTGCTTCTGCGGGTACGCCTTCTTGAGCGCAGTGACGATCGCGCCCGCCTTCTCTTCTCCATAGGCCTTGGTGAGATTCGCGCGCCACTCCTCTTCGGTTGGCCGCCGCGACATCTGGTTGCCCTCTTCGCTCACCGAACCGATCAGCATCGGCACGTCTTTCGAAATCGTGGGCGCGGCGTCGAAGAACGATCGCATGTTGACGATCTTGCCGTCGACGCACGGTGACCATCCCACGCGCGGCGTGCCCGGTGCGCCCGGTCCCGCCACGGGCGGCCCGGGAGGATTGATCTTGGCGGCCGCGGCGGCACCGGCCGCGATGAGCTTCGCCCACTCCATCTTCTGCAACGAACCGATGTCGTTGGCGGACAGGCCGAGCTCTTTCATCGTCTGCCGCGCGAGCTCGCGCTGCTGCTCGCGGCTCGGGATGTTTCCGCCACCGCCCGATTGCGCGGCGGCGCGATGGAACAGGCCCGCCGCGGACGGCATGCCCATGAGCGTCGTCACCTTCGAACCGCCACCGGATTGCCCGTAGATCATGACGCGATCGGGATCGCCGCCGAAGTTGGCGATGTTCTCGTGCACCCAGCGCAGGGCCGCGACGAGATCCGTCATGCCGACGTTGGCCGAATCTTCGTAGGGCGCGCCGCCGATCTCCGCCGCGTCGAGGAAACCCAGGATGTTCAGGCGATGATTGACCGACACCTGCACCACGTCGTGGTGTCGCGCCATCTGCGCGCCTTCGTGCGACGGCAGCTCATACGAGGAGCCGAAGCTGTAACCGCCGCCGTGGAAGTAGACCATCACGGCGCGCTTGCCGGTCAGGCTTGGCGTCCAGACGTTGAGCTTGAGCATGTCCTCGCTCATCCAGCCATCGTCCCAGTCCTGGATGAATGTCTGCTCGATGCTCGTCCAGGGATGGGTGTTCTGCGGGCAGTTCGCGCCGTAGACGAGCGCCGGATACTCGTCCGCCCATGGGGCCGGCGGCTTCGCGGGAAGCCAGCGGTTCTCGCCCGCGGTCGTCT
>JAEKLQ010000098.1:0-3941 GCA_019509785.1 Fibrobacterota bacterium
CGGGGTGATGATGGGCTGATGGGCCCCGATAGGGATGGCCACCAGCTTGTCGAGGCAGGCCATCAAGGTCACGGAGCAATAACCGATGAAGATGAGGAAATACCGGAGGATGCGCCCGAACAGCTCGGGCGCATCGGCATCCTTCTGGCGCTGCTGGAAGAAGGGCTGCCAGGCCAGCCGGTACATTTGCACCAGCAGTTGCCCGAACACCCCCAGTTTCCAGGCCAAGGCGAAAATGCCGGAGAGCTTCAGCACGTCGTAGCCCTGGCCCGGATAGAGCCTATCGATGTCCGATTGGTGGATATGCCGCATGAAAAGCCGGCCCGCCATCTCGTTTATGGTGCCGTACAGGCCCGATGGGACCAAGGGCAATCCGAACACCAGCAAGGCGCGCACGGTTTCCGGAGCCGGCGGCCTCCGCGCTTCCCGGAAGAACATGGGCAGGAACGCGGCCGCGGTGGCGCCGCTGGCGATCAGGTTGGCCAGAAATGGCCCTGCCAGGCCCATATGCAATTTGAGGATGAAAAACAGATTACCGGCGATGGTTACCAGGACGCTGCCCGTGCGCAGGGCGGCGAAGAGGGCGGCCTTGCGCTGCAAGCGCAGATGCGCGAAAGGCACCACGCACAGGGTATCCAGCACTAAGATGCCGGCCGCGTAATAGAAAAGGTTCTCATGCCCGGCGGGGATCAGGAAGGCCCGCGCCAGGGGATGGGCCAGGGCCGCGAAGGCGAGGGAGAAAAGCAGCGATCCCGCGGCCTGGCTCCAGAAGGCGGAAGCGAACAGGCGCTTGCGCTTCTCCTCGTCCGCATCGACGGCCATGCGGAGGTAGGCCGAATCGAAACCGAATTGGTACAGGATATTGAGGAAGGGGATGAGGGTGAGGATGTAGGCCTGGATGCCGAAATCGGCGGTCGTGAAAACGTGGGTGTAGAACGGATTCAGCAGGAAAACGAGGAAGCGGCTGACGATGGAGGAAGCGCCGTAGATGAGCGAGTCCTTGGCCAAGGCGCGGATGCGGCTCATAAGACCGGAAGGTAGGAAAGACCCATGGAAAAGAAGGTGGAAAGAAAGAGGGTAAAGGGTAAAGGGTAAAGGGTAAAGGGTAAAGGGTTAAGGGTATAGGGTTCAGGGTGAAGACTGGGATTGGGCTTCGGTTTTCCTATACCCTTTACCCTTTACCCTGTACCCTAACGAAAGACGGCGCCCAGTCTTTCAGTCTACCGTCCCTCGGACAGCCTGTTGATCAGGAAATCGGCGAACCCGCTCTTGCGCATGGCCGCCTGCGTTTTGCTGATGTCGTAGGCCACCCGCACGATTTCCACCGACATCTTTTCCGTATCGCACAGGCACCAGGAGGCCAATGGGTTCCGGTCGCGCGGCTGGCCCACGCTGCCGTCGTTCACCAGGATGCGCTGGTTGGGCTCCAGGGTATGCACCAGGTTCTCGCCCACCTTGAAGGACTGTTCGCCTTCCATGATCACGATGATGGGCCAATGCGTATGCCCTATGAAGCAGATCCGTTCCGTGAAAAAGGAAAAGGCGTCCACGGCATCGTCCAGGCTGGAGACGTACTTCCAATCGGCGGGGGACCAGGGGCTGGCGTGCACGAACATGAGCGGCGATTCGGAAGCCATGTAGGGCAGCTTGGAGAAGAAATCGACGGAGGCGGGCGTAAGCACCTTGCTGGTCCATTCGATGGCGCGCTGGGCGTTGTAATTGTTCCAGCCTTCCGAGGATTCGCGCCCGATGGCCACGCTGTCGTGGTTGCCCAGGATCACGAGATCGCTATTCTCGGCCACCAACTCCACGCATTCGTTGGGAAAGGGCCCGTATCCGACGATGTCGCCCAGGCACACCTTCTTGTCCACCCCCAGGCGCTGCATCGATTCCAGGACGCGTTGCAACGCCTCCAGGTTCCCGTGTATATCCGAATAGATCCCGTATTTCATCGACTTCGCAAAATTAGCATCAAGGTATCAGTATGCGCAAGTTCCGACCACTTTTCTTGATCCAGCCGGCCTGGACGCGCGAACCGGGGCCGGCGTCGCCCTTTGTAACCATTAGGTTAGGGGCTCTTCGGCGCGGGGATGCCGGGACGGGAAGCCAAGGTCGCGGGGGGGTCGGTCCACTCGGCGGCGGTTCCTTCCACGTCGCGGGCGCAGCGGAATCCCACTTTGAAATTGCGGAAGCCGGGACGGTTGTTGAAGCGCGATTCCAGATTCAAGGAGGTGGCCTCGCTGTACCAGCTCGCACCCCGGATGACCTTGGCCGTGCCGGCGGCGGGGCCCTTGGGATGATCCAGGTCGGTGGAGTCGTACTCGCCGTACCAATCCTGCACCCATTCGAATACGTTCCCGGCCATGTCGTGCAGGCCCCAGGAGTTCGGTTTCTTGAGACCGACCTTCTGGGTGCGATCATCCGAGTTCTCGTGGTACCAAGCATAATCCTTGGCATCGTCTTCGCCCCAATAGTATCCGGAAGGGCTCCCCGCGCGCGCGGAGTACTCCCATTCCGCCTCCGTGGGCAGACGTCCCCCGGTCTCGCGGCAGAACGACTCCGCTTCTTCCCAGGTCACGCGATCCACGGGCAGCGAATCCTGCAGGCGGTACGATGGATTGCGGCCGGTGATCTTCTCGAACTCGCCCTGGGTTACCTCGTACTTGCCCATGAACAAAGGCCCCACCTGCACCCGTTTCCCGTCCTCGCGGAGGTAGCTCCCCTTCGGCACGAATACCAGGGGGTAGCCGGCGCGGAAACCTTTCGCCGGCTGCGGCGGCAGGGGGCTGGGCGGGCGCACCGCGAAGGCGCGGACGGCGCCCTCGCTGCGATCGATCCCGTCGCTGGCGACCACCTTCCAATAATAAACGGTACCCGGCTTCAGATCCGATAGGGCCAGGGACGTATCCCACAGGTTACTCCCGCGCAGGGAGACGGGCGGATAGCGGGTATCCAGGTAAAGCGAGTACGTCACCCTCGAGCCGGGATCGGGATCGCCCCCCCTCCATTTCAGGACCACGGGCTGGGTATCCGGCAGGACCGCGGCGGAATCCGGGAAGACCCCTAGCGGTGGATAAGGCGGATGATTGGGGATCGGCGCGAGGTAGGCCACGCCTTCCGGGGGGAACGCGGGCCCGAAACCCATGGCATTCACGCCTATGGCGCGGAAGCGGTAGGCGACGCCCGGCTTCAGCGGGGGAAGGCGTAGGCGCGGACCGATGGCTTTGTCCAGCAACGTCTCCCAGGATCCGTTCGCCACCTTTTGCTGGATGACGTAGTAATCGGAAGTCGGATAGGTGGAGCATTGCAGGACCAGGCGGTTGCTATCGGGCTCCTTGATGAAGAGCGTCCCCTCTTTCGGAGGCGCCATGACGCTTTGCTCGCCGGAGAAGAGCAGGAAGTCCCGCGGGTCGGAAGGGCCCAGGAAAGTCGTGCGCGATTCCATATGGATGTCCGCCCCGAGGCTGATTTCCCGGTTGAAAGGGACGGCGGGCCCGAGCGCGAGGTCGCGCCGCAGGGAAAGCGCGGCGGCGGTGGATTCCGCGGCGATCGGATCGGGTTGGGCCCATGCGGCGGCGGTCCCGGAACGGGTCGCGACCACGTGGGCGTAAGGGCCGAAGGTGAACACGGGCCCGTTGGCGCCTTCCAGCAACATTTCCACGCGAGGCTTCAGCATCAGCTTGATGTCGCCGTTGCCCCCGGCCGGCGAGACGCTCTTATTGCTCCAGGTCATCTTGTTTTCGGCCAAGGGGCGCCATTGCCCATCGGTGAAGCCCAACTCGCCCTTGATGGAATTGCGGATCCGGAATTCGGCCTGGGCGGAAAAGAAATCATCCTGGGAGTGGCTTTCGACGCGTAGGAAGGGCCGCTGCTGCATGCGGACGAACAACCCCGACCCTAAAGGCAGGATCTGCGGAGCCTTGCCGGGTAATTCCTCCTCG
>JAEKLQ010000098.1:3970-8131 GCA_019509785.1 Fibrobacterota bacterium
TTGCAACTGGGCCATCACCTCGTAATCGCCGTTTACCTTCACGTTGAAGATATCGACGTTCCCGTCGCGGATGCGGATGCGTCCCGTCACCGCCGGTTGGAATAGGATTTGGGCCCCCTTAAGCCCTAGGTCCAACCGTCCGGAGGCGGGAGCGGGATCCCCGGTCGCCGGATCCGGCGCGCCTAAGCTTCCCTGCAGGTCTTGCGACTGGGCCAGATCGGCCAAGGCCAGGTTGAAATCCATGCGCGTCCGGAAAGAGATATCGCATCCCAACACCGCGTCAGGCAATCCCGCTTCCTGGGTACGCAGATGCCAAATACGGCCGGTAGGCCCCGACTGATATTGGGGATCGACGTCGACGACCTTCCGGAGCAAGCCCCCGAAGGAGGTATCCCCCAGTACCATTCCCGCTTGCGGTGTGAAGCCCATGGGGAACTCCACCATCAGGCTTCCCGGGGTCGGGGCGAATTCCAGGATCCGGCCATGCGTCGGATCCGTCATATCGAAATAGTTGGGCGCGAGGCGCGTCGCCGAATCCGCTTCCTCCACGAACAAGGCGTTTTCGATTTCATAGCCGTCCACCCTCAACTTGGACAGGTCCGGCGCCTGGATGGAATCGTCTACCGTCAAGATGAGAACGCGTTGGCCCACGGTGGCGTTCTCAACCTGCAATTGGCTAAGCGCGCACGCCGCCGACGCGAACGTCGCCGCAAACAGAGCCGAATGCCTAAGACACGCTCCCATTAACGGACCTTGGTGATGACCTTCTTGAGCGCGACCTTGCCGTTGATGCGCAAGGTGAGGAACTTGATGCCGTTGGCGTCCGAATTGTTTAGCGTCACGGGACGCAACGGGTAGATGCCGGCAGGCAGATTACCGTCGACCAAGGTAGCCACGCGCTTGCCGTAGAAATCCATGACGCTCAATTCGACATATCCGGCGGTGGGTAGGGTTAACGTGACTTGTACCCCGCTTTTGCCGTAGTTATGCACCGACATGCCCAGCTTCAGGCCCGCGTCCTGGATCGCGGGCGCATCCGAGCGGGCCGCCGTTCCGAGCTCCACCTTGGCGTCGAGATCGCGCGTCTCGCCATGGCCATTGGAAAGACCGGGGGCGTGGATCTGGATCGATTCGGCGCGAAGAGGATCCTTAAGCCTCAGGATGATACGCTGTTTCCCGGCAGGGCAAAGGGAGACCATGGCCAGCACGCAAGCGACCCCCCGAACGCGCCAGAATACACTTTTCATGGTCTTTTCCATTTATACAGGAATGGTGGTCCGTAAATTATTTCGTCAGTCCAATTTCGCTTCCGAGCGGAAGCGCCTACCTTGCCGCTCCTAACTATACCGTGAAACTCACCGCTTCGCCCTCTGAAAGTCGGGTCCGGACCCCGACAAACCGCCCATTTTACCTTTCTTTTCCATACTTACTTTTTTTACCGCATGGATTGCAAGATTCTCGATATCCACCGGCTCGTCCTATCCGACGGTGTTTGGCTTTCGGTACGGAAACCCCCGATAAATAAAAAGGACAATTCCTTCGCCACCATCGTATACTGGTCCAGTTTCCGAGGCGCTTAAAAAATTGTCAAACATGCCGCTAATATCACTATCTTTCGAGTCTAAATCTTTTACCGGCCACTACTTGCGGTAAGGAAAACGCGCATATGATTTCAACTTCCCGGCCCTCGGCCAAGTCCCCTGGGGATCTTGCGTCCAAGGATGCCCATAAAACCTTAGGGCTAAACCCGGGGTCCGAATCGGTTTCTGCTCCGCAGGAATCGCTGCGAACCCCGGCTTCTTCCCGACTCATCGCCCTCGCCCATTACAAGCAGATCCTGACCACCTTGCAGGTGCTCGCCGATGCGGTCACCATCGTCCTCAGCTTCGGGGCCGGATATTGGCTTTGGAGCATGGTCGGCCCCTGGATCGCCATCGACATTTACGAGCCTGAGCGCATCTACCGGTATTACTCCTTCCTGGGCGTAACCCTGGTGACCACCTTGGTGGGCATGGAAGTCCACGGCCTTTATCAACCGCAACGAAGCCTGATGAACGTGCGCGAGTTCGAGTTGATCCTCATGAACTGGGGCAAAGCCTGCCTGTTCACCCTGGGGATCATGTACATGGCCCATCAGCTCTATTTCAGCCGGGGCATCTTCGGGCTGACTTGGACTTGTATGCTGGCCTTCATGCTGGTGCAGCGCTACGGGTTCTTCAAGTTCAACAACTACCTTCGCCGCAAAGGCATCGTGGAAACCACCACCCTCATCTACGGGGCCGGGGTCGTGGGCCGTAAGCTCATGGAGAAATTCAAGCAATCGCCCAAGCTCGGCTATCACGTGGCCGGCTTCATCGATGATAACGGCGGCTTGGCGGGCAAGACCGTGGTGGGCGCCCCCGTGCTGGGCGACTTCACCAATCTGAAGGAAACGATCCGCTCTACCGGGGCGACGAAACTCTTCATCGCCCTGCCCCAGGTGCCTTCCAAGGTCGTGGTGGATATCCTCAACGTGTGCCGTGAGACGGGATGCGAGTTCCAGATCGTCCCCTCGCTCTACGATATCGTCATCCAACGCGTGAAAATCACCGAGGTCGAAGGCATCCCCCTTATCGGGATGACCGAGCCCAAATATTCCTTCAAGACCCAGGTCGCCAAGCGTATTTTCGACGTGGTGGCGGCCCTCTTGCTCCTGATCGTCCTGTCTCCCCTCCTGCTGGCCTTGGCCTTCGCGGTGAAAGTCTCCAGCCGGGGACCGATCTTCTTCGTCCAGAAGCGCGTGGGGCAGGCGGGCCGCCGCTTCCGCTTCTTCAAGTTCCGGTCCATGTACGTCAACACCCCCGTCTACGCCATCACCCCGCAGTCGGGCCGGGATCCCCGTATCACGCCCATCGGCCGCTTCCTCCGCCGCAGTTCCCTCGACGAATTGCCCCAGCTCTTCAACGTCCTCAAGGGGGATATGAGCCTGGTGGGCCCTCGTCCTGAAATGCCCTTCATCGTGGATCAATACAACGATTTGCACCGCCAACGGCTGAACGTGAAACCGGGTATCACGGGCCTTTGGCAGATCAGCGCCGATCGCAGCATCGCCATCCATGAGAACATGGACTACGACATGTATTACATCAACAACCAGAGCTTCCTGCTGGACATGGTGATCCTGGCCAAGACCGTGACCAGCTGCCTCAAGGGGATCGGCGCTTACTGAGCAGGCGAGGTAAGATTCATGGGAAAGGGCCCGCCGGATGGCGGGCCCTTTTCATTTGGGGGAGATTACGGGCTTTCACAGGCTATTGGCAACGCCCCGCGTTTACTCAGGGCCGATTTAACTAAGCGGCCTTCTTTTGCTTTTTCTGCAACCATTGCCCGAATCCACCCAAGCCCACGCCCAAAGCGGAAAAGACATAGGCCATCATCGAGGCGGTTTCCGCGGCTTTGGAACTGCTCCTACTCTCCTCAGTCACGTACGCATTCAGTTTTTCGTACTGGTCAGCCGAAGTCTCCTCGATTCCGTTATACCCTTGGGAGGTCGCTTCGAGCGTATCGAGGAATTCCTTCGCCTTTTCCCGTCTGTACTTTTCCGCCGCCGCGCTAATCTCCGTGGCATAGAGTTGGGTCTTCTCGACGCTTTGCTTTATGCCCTGGACCAGATCATCTTGATGCTTTGGAGCAACCCGGAGGGCCAGTTCATCCAGTTGCCGAGCGTTTTCAGCGGTTCTTTTGCCATTGGATTCGAGCGATGCGACCCATTCCGAATCCATCGCCTCTTCATTTTGGTTTCCGGCTTGCAGCGCTTCGACCCGTTTGAATAAGGTCCGCTGCCCTTCGACCAAATCGTTTATCCGGGCCAAATCCGCCGAGGCATCCTGTTCGCCCTGGATGGCATCGAGCTCCTGGGTGACATTTTGAAGGCTGGTGACGAAAACGTTATTGATGAACCAAGCCAAGAAAACCACAAGCGTTGCCGTGTAGCCGGAATAACGGATCAAAACGGCATTCATAATTTTGTCCCATTGGTTTTGACGGGGCCACGGAGATCGCTCAAAGTTGGTACGTGAACTCCTGGCCGCCCGTCCTGAGGATCAAACGGTTCGCTCCCTGCCCGGCTTCGGTCCGGCCCACCACCTTGGCCTCGATGCCGAAGGACTTGGATAGGGCGAT
>JAEKLQ010000099.1 GCA_019509785.1 Fibrobacterota bacterium
GAGGCCGGGCATGGATTCATCGGTCAGGACCAGCACCACGTCCGGATTGTCCCGTATGAAAGCGAGGGCTTCATTCGGGTTGGAAAAGGTGCGCAGATTCAGGCGCTTGGAGAAACGCCGCCGGAAAACGAACAAGTTCTCCTCTTCGTCATCTACGTAAACCACGACTGGATTGGCTACGCCATGGTGCAACCCTGCCTGGATATGCCGCACCATGTCCCCGATTGTGCTATAGCGGTTCTGCGCCGAAGTGCCGCCGAAGGCCTTCTGCATCTTGTACATCAGCTCCACGTTGAGCGCGATGCCTCCGAAGCGGGACCGAAGCTCGCGGGCCACGTCGCCGATATTGGCATCCGTCACGCGCAGGGCGTCGAGCGCGGTGTTATCATCGATATGGTTCGGAGCGGGCGAAAAGGATGGATTCTCGCGGGATAGGCGGGCAAAAACATCTCTTAAAATGGCGAGGACGCGATCGGATTCCACGGTATTTCCCAACTCTTAAGACGGCCGTGGGTAAAATTACAATCAGCGCCGCGCGAATCGTATGGATTTCAATCAAGATTTTCGGGGCCTGGGGGAATTTGATAATCTTCGCTGCAAGGCAAGTTAAAGAATGATAAAAGATCCGTTTTAATCCGGGAATACCATCGCGCACAAAGTGAGCGTAATCGAAATATCCGCGACGGCTATCATACTTCTCCACGCTGTAAAATATTCCGGCAAACGAAATCGTGCGGGAAGTTACATAAATGAATTTATTAACGTCGCTATTCCGCAAAGCCTTTCGTCCATCGGCTATCCCCGTCCTATTCAACTTGGACTATGCGCTAACCGAAAGTTTTTCTCGTATCGTTGGCCTCATGGGTTTCATCGCGTTCTTCGCCTTCCATTTTTACGAGAAGGCCCTGGGTTACCGCGATTGCGTTCCCATGCGTATCGCCTGCGCATTATTTTGCCTGGGACGCAGCAACTCATCATCCTGATCACCGAATTCACCGGATAAGGGATAAAAATCGCTCTAGAGGTTTTCCGCCGCCGGGGCATGGCCCTGGCCGATGCCAATGCCCGCGCCCAAGAGGCCGAGTCCCGCGAATCCGAGATCAAGGCGGCCTACGCCGAACTGCGCCGTCGGGAGACGGTCATCCAGTGTTTCGTGCGCCCGTCCGTGTTCGAAGAGTTGACCCGCGGCGAAGATCCCACCGAGTTCCGGGCGGTACATCGCGAACTGGCGGTGATGTTCTGCGACATCCGCGATTTCACCCGCCTCGAAGTCGGATCGCATCCTGGAATACTACGTAGCGCATTGCGCTGCCTGGAACGAAGACAAACGGGGCGCCTGGCAGCTGATCGAGCAGTGGGACGGTGTCCACGTGTTTTTCGAGAAGTAGGCGCGTCAGACCTTCAGCATGGATTGCAAGGTGATGGCGTTCCGTGGGGCGTGCCCGCCGATATCGTTGTTGAAATAGGCGAATACCGGAATGCGCCGCGCCGACCATTCCCGCATTCGTTCTGCCCAGCGGGCGAGATCGCCGTCGGTGTAAGAGCCTTGGTACTTCCCGGTGGGGCCATGGAAACGGACATAGGCGATCTTCCCCGTCACTATCTCCGGGCTGGCGGAATCCGGCAGGTCGTGGATGCAAAAACCGGCCCTGAAACGATCCAGAAGGCCGAAGGTTTCATCGCGGTACCAATCGCGATCGCGGAACTCGAATACGTAGCGCGGGCCGCGCGGAAGGGACGCCAGGAACCCGGCCAAGCGGCCGCCATCGAAATGCCAATGGGGCGGTAGCTGGAAGAGGATGGGACCCAGGCGCGGCCCTAAGGCGCTGACACGCTCGAAGAACAAGCGGAACGAGTCGCCGCTTTCCTTCAGCTTCTTGAAATGGGTGATGTAGCGGCTGGCCTTTACGGCGAAGTGGAAGGAGGCGGGCACGGCATCGCGCCAACTTTCGAAGGTTTCCCGCTCGGGCAAACGGTAAAAGCTGTTGTTTATCTCGACGGTGGAGAAGTCTTTTAGATATCTCTCCAGGAATAGGCGGGGCGGGGTCTTGGGAGGGTAAAAGCTCCCCACCCAATGACGGTAGTGCCATCCGGAAGTTCCGATTAATAGGGCCATGCTCCAGTATCAAAGGAAGGATTGTCGCAACGGGTCCGCAATACCCTTGGCAATTCGCTCGAGGAGCTGCCTCTAAAGCATTGAAATAATGGATCTTACGAGTTTTATTCAGTAGAACTTTCAGAACCGGCCTGGTGCGCCCTCGCCCGTTCGGCTGGTTTTTCCTTGCGCTTCCCGATCCTGAAAATTAGCTAGGCCCAGGTAGTGGCTTCCGAAGCCATTCAGGAGATGCCATGCCGACTAAGATCGTTTCCTCCCCTAAGCAAACGTCCTCTGCCGCGAAAGCATCTTCGGCGGGCAAAGCCGCCGCCGCGAAACCGGCAGCGGCAGCCAACGGGGAAGCCGCCGCCAACGGATCAGGGCATGGGGCGAACGGGAGCAATGGGCATGCGGGATTGGACAAGAAGAAACTGCTTTTGGCTTTGGAAGCCTTCCGCTCTGGCGACTTCAACGCCAAGCTGGACGAGGAATTCGTCGGCATCGACGGTCGTATAGCGGAAGTATTCAATGACGTATTGGAGCTGAACCGGCGCTTGGTGCGGGAGCTCGACAAGGTGAACCGGGTGGTGGGCAAGGAAGGCCGCATCACCCAGCGCATCACCTTGGGACCGGTGGAAGGCTCCTGGTCGGACGCGCAGGACTCCATCAACGGGCTCATCGACGATCTGGTCTGGCCGACCACGGAAATGTCCCGCGTCATCGGCGCCGTTTCCAACGGGGACCTTTCCCAATCGGTCGCCCAGGAAGCCGAAGGGCGCCCGCTCAAGGGGGAATTCCTGCGTTCGGCCAAAACCGTGAACACCATGGTGAGCCGGCTTTCCTCCTTCGCATCCGAAGCGACGCGCGTGGCGCGCGAAGTGGGCTCGGAAGGCAAGCTGGGCGGCCAGGCCGAGGTGAAGGGCGTTTCGGGCACTTGGAAGGATTTGACGGATAACGTGAACCTGATGGCGTCCAACCTGACCTCGCAGGTGCGTAACATCGCCGAAGTGACCACGGCGGTGGCCAGCGGCGACTTGTCGAAAAAAATCACGGCCGAAGCCAAGGGCGAGATCCTGGAGCTGAAGAACACCATCAATACCATGGTGGATCAGCTGAACTCCTTCGCCTCGGAAGTGACCCGCGTGGCCCGCGAAGTGGGCTCGGAAGGCAAGTTGGGCGGCCAGGCATTGGTGAAAGGCGTCTCGGGTACCTGGAAGGATTTGACGGATAACGTGAACTTCATGGCCGGTAACCTTACCGGGCAGGTGCGTAACATCGCCCAGGTGACGACGGCGGTGGCCAACGGCGATCTTTCCAAGAAGATCACCGCCGAAGCCAAGGGCGAGATCCTGGAGCTGAAGGAAACCATCAACATCATGGTGGACCAGCTGAATTCCTTCGCCTCGGAAGTGTCGCGCGTGGCGCGCGAGGTGGGCTCGGAAGGCAAGCTGGGCGTGCAAGCCGAGGTGCGCGGGGTGGCCGGTACGTGGAAGGATTTGACCAATAACGTGAATCTGATGGCGTCCAACCTGACCTCGCAGGTGCGTAACATCGCCGACGTGACCACCGCCGTGGCCAAGGGCGACCTGTCCCGTAAGATCACCGTGGACGTGAAGGGCGAGATCCTGGAGCTGAAGAACACCATCAATACCATGGTGGATCAATTGTCTTCCTTCGCATCGGAAGTGTCGCGCGTAGCCCGCGAAGTGGGTTCGGAAGGCAAGCTGGGCGGCCAGGCGGAAGTGAAGGGCGTGGGCGGTACCTGGAAGGATTTGACCGATAACGTGAATTCGATGGCCTCGAACCTGACGGGCCAGGTGCGTAACATCGCCGAGGTGACCATCTCGGTGGCCAACGGCGATTTGTCCAAGAAGATTACCGTGGACGTGCGCGGAGAGTTCCTGCAATTGAAGGACACCATCAATACCATGGTGGACC
>JAEKLQ010000100.1 GCA_019509785.1 Fibrobacterota bacterium
GACCGAGCTTCCCTCGGGCGTTGAGATGGTGATGCCGGGCGACAACGTGACGATCACGGCTGAGTTGATTCAGTCCATCGCCATGGCCAAGGACCTGCGCTTCGCGATTCGCGAAGGCGGCAAGACCGTCGGCGCCGGCGTCGTGACCGAGATTCTGGATTAAGCCTCTTAGGATTTACACCTTAAACAGGGAGAGGACAAAATTTGGTGGGATGATTGAAAGATGGCGGCAAAGTACCGTCCACAGGGGGCAGACCCCGCATGCGAAGCCGCCCGAGGAGCTGTGCAGGTGCACAGCGACGAGGGCAATGAAGCAGGCGGGCGGCAGCTTTCAATCAGACCACCAAATTTTTAGGTCAGTAGCTCAATTGGTAGAGTAGCGGTCTCCAAAACCGTTGGTTGTAGGTTCAAGTCCTATCTGGCCTGGGAATTCCGAAAATGAAACGATTTCAAAATTATATCCGGGACGTGATCGCCGAGCTGCGCAAGGTGACCTGGCCTACGCGGGAAGAGCTCAAGGGCTCTACCATAACGGTCATCATCTTCAGCCTCATGTCCACGGCATTCGTATTTCTCGTGGATTTCGTCTTGGGAAAGCTGGTGCAGCTTGTCCTCGGTTGAGGGCATAGCGCAGGCTGGAAAGCGAATGGGAATGGCAGTGAAAAAGTGGTACGTGGTCCATACCTATTCCGGCCAAGAGGGAAAGGTCAAGCAGCACCTGGAAGCCCTGGTCGATAAGAACGGGCTGAAGGATTCCTTCGGGCAGATCTTGCTTCCCACCCGCGAGGTCACGACGGTCCAAAAGGGCAAGAAGACCACGCGCGACAAGAAGTTCTATCCCTCCTACCTCCTCGTGGAGATGGAGATGAACAAGGAAACGATGCATTACGTAACGGATATCCCGGGCGTGACGCATTTCGTGGGAGTGGGCAAACCCCAGCCCCTACGCAAGGCGGAAGTGGATCGCATCCTGGGCCAGACCGCGGTCGAGCCCCAGGAAACCGGAGTGGTGGAAATCCCGTTCACGAGCGGCGAGAAGGTCCGCATCAAGGACGGGCCGTTCAAGGATTTCGACGGAGTGGTCGAGGAAATCAACCCCGAAAAGGGCAAGTTGAAGGTGATGGTCAGCGTCTTCGGGCGCTCCACGCCGGTGGAATTGGATTTCGTGCAAGTGGATGCGGTGTAAGGGCGATCGCTTCTATCGCCCGTGGCAAACCGGATACCGAGCACGAAGAGAAACAGATAAGAGAACTTAGGAGCAACAGTGGCCAAGAAGATTACCGGATACATCAAGCTGCAGGTGCCCGCGGGCGCCGCCAACCCGTCCCCGCCCATCGGCCCCGCGCTCGGTCAGCGCGGTCTGAACATCATGGAGTTCTGCAAGGCGTTCAACGCCCAGACCCAGGATAAGAAGGGATACGTCATCCCGGTCGTGATCACGGTTTATGCCGATCGCAGCTTCAGCTTCATCACCAAGACCCCGCCCACGCCGGATCTGTTGAAGAAGGCGCTGAACCTGGAAAAGGGATCGGGCGAACCGAACCGTAAGAAGGTCGGCAAGGTGACCCAGAAGCAGATCGAGGACATCGCCAAGATGAAGATGCCCGATTTGAACACGACGAGCTTGGAAGCCGCCATGAGCATGGTCGCGGGAACCGCGAAGAGCATGGGCTTGGAGATCGCGTAAGAAAACCTAGCGCGGTGGAGTCGGCCGGAAATACCGGAACGGCCGACCGGAAGTCACGAACGGCAAGGCTCCGCAAGGAAGCCGCCGGGAGAGACCTCCGAAGACCCCCGCGCGGGACAACCGGGCAAACAGTAGGCAACCACGGGTAGGAGCAATGAAGAAGAGCAAGAACTACCGCAGCCTCGCCGAGAAGATTGATCGGCAAAAGGAGTATGAAATCTCCGAGGCTGTGACGATATTAAAGGGCGGAATCAAGACGAAGTTCGATTCCGCTCTCGAAGTCCACATGAACCTGGGCGTCGATCCCAAGTACTCCGAGCAGGTCGTCCGCGGCAACGTGGTCCTCCCTCACGGCACCGGTAAGAAGGTGCGCGTGCTGGTGTTCTGCAAGGGCGAAATGGAAAAGAACGCCACCGCCGCCGGCGCCGACTTCGTCGGGGCCGAAGAGCTGGTGGCCAAGATCCAGGGCGGCTGGATGGATTTCGACCAGGTGATCGCCACGCCGGACATGATGCC
>JAEKLQ010000101.1 GCA_019509785.1 Fibrobacterota bacterium
GATCAGCCCGGCGAATGCGGGGCCCGTTTCCTGCTGACGGGCCAGCAGCAGTCGCATCTCCTCGAGCGTCACCGGTTCGCCGAACAGCTTGCCCTGGCCGAATCCGCAGTGATGACGGCGCAGGAAGTTCAGGTGGCCGAGCGATTCGACGCCCTCGGCGATGACGTGCATCTTGAGGCTGCGCCCCATCTCGATGACGGTGCGCACGATGGTCGCGTCGCTCTCGTCGTCATCGACGTCGCGCACGAACGACTGGTCGATCTTGAGCGTGCCGATCGGGAACTGCTGCAAAGCCGACAGCGACGAATAGCCGGTGCCGAAGTCGTCGATGGAAAGATGCAGGCCCATCGCGTACAGCTCGTCGAGCAGGTGCAGCGTGCGCTTGCTGTCGGCCATCAGCGTGGTCTCGGTGATCTCGAGCTCGAAGCACGTCGGGCTCACGCCGTGTTTGCGGAACACGGAACGGAAGCGAAGGATGAAGCTCGCCTGGCGCAGCTGCTTGAGCGAGAGATTCAGCGAGATGCGGCCGGGCGTCGTCACCGTCTGCTGCAGCTCGCGGTAGTCCCGGCACACGCGGTTCAATACCCATTCACCAACCTCGAGGATGAGGTTGGTCTCTTCCGCGAGCGGAATGAACAGCGACGGCGGGATGTCCCCGTGGCCCGGCAGCCGCCAGCGCAACAGCGCTTCGGCGCCGATGATGCGGCCGTCGCGCAGGTCGACCTTGGGCTGGTAATGCACGACGAACTCGTCGCGCTCGAGCGAGCGACGGAGCTTGCTCTTGAGCATCAATCGCTCGACGGCAGCCGCGTTCATCTCGGGTGAATAGAACGCGAAGGAATTCCCGCCGTTCTGCTTCGAGTGATACATCGCCGCGTCGGCGTTGCGGATCAGGTCGATGACGTTCTCGGCATCGCGCGGACAGAATGCGACGCCGATCGATGCCGTGAGGAATACCTCGTGCTCCTGCAGCTGGAACGCGCGGCCGATTTCGGCGAGCACGCTGCGCGCGAGCTGCGCGACCGTGCCGCGATTGTCGGCGTCGGACGCGAGGTCGTCGACGAACACGGCGAACTCGTCGCCTGCGAGGCGGCCGATCACCGTCTCCGGCGGCAACGCGCGCGTCAGGCGCTCGGTGAGGATCTCGAGCGTGCGGTCGCCGGCGGCGTGACCGAACGTGTCGTTGATCTCCTTGAAACGGTCCATGTCCAGGTACAGCAGTGCCAGCGACGTCTTGTTGCGCAATGCGCGTGCGATCGCCTGCTGCAGCAGGTGCTGGAACTGCATGCGGTTCGGCACCTTCGTCAGCGCGTCGTAGCGCGCGAGGTAGCGGATGCGCCGTTCGGCGCGCTTCCGCTCCGTGACGTTGCGCACGACGAAGATGGTGCCCTGGTATTGCGGATCGTCGGTGGAAATCTGCGAGCCGGTGATCGCCACCGGGATCGTCTGGCCGTGCCGCGTCTTCACCACGGTCTCGCGGGTGTCCGAGGACGCGCGCAGCATGTCGAACTCGGTGCGCTCGCGTTCGTCGAGGATCGAGACGATGCCGCGGCCGACGAGCTCGTCCTCGCCCCAGGCGAGTAGTTTGCAGGCCGACTGGTTGGCCATGCGGATCACGCCGTCGGGCGAGGTCACGAACACCGCGTCGGTCATGCTGCCGAGCACGTTCGTCAGGTAGTTCTTGTTGATCGTCGTCTGGCGCAGCTTCTGGCGCATGCGTTCCAGTGCCGCCTGCAGCTCGCCGAGCTCGTCCCGGCGACCGACTTCGAGCGGGCGCGAGTAGTCGCCCTGAGCGATTCGATCGGCGCTCTTGATGAGCGACGTGATCGGCTGTTTCACGCGGCGGCCAGCCCACCACGCGAGCGGGAAGCCAACCAGCAGCGCCGTCGCGCAGAACACGCCCGTGAGGATCAGCGCCTTGCGCAGCTGGCGGCGCTGCATCGAGTCGAACTGGTTGCGCGACGCAGCCGCCTCGGGAGATGCCTCGATCGAGCGGAGCTCGACCTCGACTTCGCCGATCGTGGTCGGCGTCTCGATGCCAGGCATCGTCTGGACGTTCGCGCGCACCGGGCTGACGGTGCTGCGCGTGATGGTGTCGGTGCCGGCGCGTGGTCGTCGCCAGGCGTAGAACGGATTGCCGGAGACGTCGCGGAGCACGACACCCATGAAGGTGTCGTCGCGTTTGAAATCTTCCAGTGCGGCGATGATCGCCGCGCGGTCGCCGCGCAGCATCGGATCGCCGACGCGTTCCGAAACGTGGCGCGCGATGTCGCCGGCGCGCAGCGCGAGCTCGCCGAGCACGCGATCACGCGCGTCGGCCGCGGCGGAATCCAGCAGCGCAACGTGCTGCGCGCGGCGGAATCCAGCAGCGCAACGTGCTGCGCACGATTTTCGTAGACCATCACGGCGCCGACGGCCAGGGAGGCCAGCAGGGCCGCGACAATGGCGACGGTGATGTATTTGCTCTTGAAGGTGACGTTCACAGATCGGTCGAACCCGTCCCCGGTCAGGGTCTTGTCGTTTTCACGCATCTTACCTGCCCGCTTTCAGGCTGGGCCACCGGCGCACCTTGGGGAGAGCACCGCGATGTCGACTAGGTCCGCAAGTCCCTCGGCCGGAGTAGGTGTCCGCCTGCGCTACCATGCCGCCATGCGCCAACCCGCTGAATTCACGCTGGAAGAGGTCACCGGCCAGAGCCGTGGCCACCTGCGCGAGGTCGAGCACCTCCCCGCCCCGGCGCGCTGTTTCCTGCATCGCGACGTGGTTGGCCCGTATCTCGCGATGCGGGCGGCGGCCGCGATCGATGGCATCGACCTGGTGGCCTTCTCCGGCTTCCGGGATTTCGAGCGCCAGTTGGCCATCTGGAACGGCAAATTCCGGGGTGAACGGCCGGTCCAGGACCGAGCCGGCCAACCGTTCGACATCCGCACGCGGTCGCCGCGCAGCATCGGATCGCCGACGCGTTCCGAAACGTGGCGCGCGATGTCGCCGGCGCGCAGCGCGAGCTCGCCGAGCACGCGATCACGCGCGTCGGCCGCGGCGGAATCCAGCAGCGCAACGTGCTGCGC
>JAEKLQ010000102.1 GCA_019509785.1 Fibrobacterota bacterium
CCTGTTCGAACGCCACCCGGACGTCGTCGCCGTCTTCCACGACCTCGACGTGGTCCACGAAGGACGCCCGCCGTCCGGCCAGACGCTCTGGCAATCGCTGCAGGTCTCGCTCTCGGAAGAGCCCTCCGACGCGCTCGCCGACTACCTCGCCGGCCGCCCGCTGCCCGCCTGGACCTCGGCCTGCACGTGGCGCAAGTCGGCCCTCGACAAGATCCTGCCCTTTCCCGCGGGGCTGTGGGGCTTCGTCGACGCGTACTGCGCCCGCCACATCATCTTCCATGGGCGCGCTTGCGCGCTGCGCCAGCCCTTGGGCGGCTACCTGGTCCACGCGGCCAACGACTACGGCGGCAGCAAGGCCAGGCCGGATCCGCAGCGCATCGCGCGCGGGCTGCGCGAGGCGCGGGCGATGACCGACGCCTTCAACGCGCGCTGCGCCGAGTTCGGCATCCGGCCCGGACGGCGCCGCGCCATGGTGCAGCAATACGCCCTCGCCGAGGCGACCATCGCGCAGCGGTTGCTCAGCGGCCGCGGCGCCGCCCTGGCGTGGATCCTCGGCAACGAGCTGCGCCTGTCGTGGATCCCGTGGATGCAGATCCTGTTCAACCTCCTGCTGCCGCGGCGGCTGTCCCGGTTCATCAAGAACCGGATCTTCGGGCGCTACGTCATGCTCGATTGAGCGTGGTCCGGAAGCCGGGGATCCCGGGCGCCGCGCCAGCGGGCTTCGCAGGGCCACAATACCGGCCTCCGACAAGACGCGGCGCGGCTTTCGACGGCCCCGGCCCCACCAGACAGGCGATTCTCCAAGTGCTCGAACCCGAAGCGATTCCCGACCTGGAAAAGCACACCACCATGATGCAGCAGTACCTGCGCATCAAGGCCGACTACCCGGACACGCTCGTGCTGTACCGCATGGGCGACTTCTACGAGGTCTTCTTCGACGACGCGCGCAAGGCGCACCGGCTGCTGGACATCACGCTGACCACGCGCGGCCAGAGCGCCGGCGCCCCGGTCGTGATGGCGGGCGTGCCGGTGCATTCGATCGAGTCCTACCTCGCGCGGCTGATCAAGCTCGGCGAGGCGGTGGCCCTGGCGGAGCAGGTCGGCGAAGTCGGCGCCTCCAAGGGCCCGGTGGAGCGCAAGGTCGTGCGCGTGGTCACGCCCGGCACGGTGACCGACACCGAGCTGCTGGCCGAGCGTCAGGACACCGTGCTGCTGGCGGTGTTCGCCTCGCGCGCGCGCTGCGGCCTCGCCTGGCTCGCGCTGGCCGAGGGGCGGCTCGGCCTGACCGAGTGCACCGAGGCGGAGCTGCCGTCCTGGCTGGCGCGGCTCGCGCCGGCCGAGATCCTGGTGGCGCCGGAAGGCGCGCCAGCGGCCGTGCGCCAGGGCAGCGTCGCGGTGGTGAACCGGCCGGCATGGCAGTTCGACGCCGCGCTCGGCGTGCGCAAGCTGTGCGAGCTGCTGGGGGTCTCGACGCTCGCCGGCTTCAACGCGCAGGACCTGACGCGGGCGCACGCCGCCGCGTCCGCGCTGGTGAGCTATGCGGAGCACACCTCGGGCGGCGCCCGCCATGCCCTCGGCCACGTGAAGACGATCGCCGTCGAGCACGCCAGCGACCTGCTGGACCTGCCGCCCGCGACCCTGCGCAACCTCGAGCTGACGCAGACGCTGCGCGGCGAGGCGGCGCCGACGCTGCTGTCGCTGATCGACACCTGCCGCACCGGCATGGGCAGCCGCACGCTGCGCCTGTGGCTGACGAACCCGCTGCGCGAGCGCACGGTCGCGCGCGAGCGCCACGACGCTATCGCGGTGCTCGCGGCACACGGCGTCGACTCGCTGCGCCAGGCGCTGCGCGGCGTCAGCGACGTCCAGCGCATCGTCGCGCGCATCGCCCTGCGCCAGGTGCGCCCGCGCGAACTCGCCGGCCTGCGCGACACGCTCGCGCTGTTGCCCCAACTGGTGGCCTGCCTGCCGCCCAATCCCGCTGCTCGCCGACGACGCGGCCGAGCCCTTGCTGGCCGATGCCGGCACGAGCCCGCTGCTCATGCGCCTGCACGGCGCACTGCACCCCGACCCGGCGATCGCGTTGCGGCTGGCGACGACGGTCGCCGCCGAGCCGGCCGTGCTGCTGCGCGACGGCGGCGTGATCGCCTCGGGCTTCGACCCCGAGCTCGACGAGCTGCGCGCGATCGCGACCAACTGCGACGACTTCCTGGTCGCGCTCGAGGCGCGCGAGCGCGAGCGCACCGGCATCCCGAACCTGCGCGTGCAGTACAACAAGGTGCACGGCTTCTACATCGAGGTCACGTCCTCGTACCTCGACCGGGTGCCGATCGACTACCAGCGCCGCCAGACGCTGAAGAACGCCGAGCGCTACATCACGCCCGAGCTGCGTGCGTTCGAGGACAAGGCACTGTCGGCCCAGGAGCGCTCGCTGGCGCGCGAGAAGCTGCTGTACGAGGCGCTGCTCGACGAGCTGCAGGCCTGGCTCGGCGTGCTCGGCGGACTGGCGCGCGCGCTCTCGTCGCTCGATGCGCTGTGCGCGCTGGCCGAGCGCGCGCAGACGCTCGGCTGGTGCCGCCCCGAATTCGTCAACCACCCGTGCCTGGACATCGTCGGCGGCCGCCATCCGGTGGTCGAGGCGCGCCTGGCGGAGACCGGCGGCGGCAACTTCATCGCCAACGACTGCCGGCTCGACGCGAAGACGCGCATGCTCATCGTCACCGGCCCGAACATGGGCGGCAAGAGCACCTTCATGCGCCAGGTGGCGCTGATCACGCTGCTCGCGGCCATGGGCTCGTACGTGCCCGCGCAGGCCTGCCGGCTCGGGCCCATCGACGCCATCCACACCCGCATCGGGGCGGCGGACGACCTCGCGAACGCGCAGTCGACCTTCATGCTCGAGATGACCGAGGCGGCCGCCATCATCCACGCCGCGACCGACCGCTCGCTCGTGCTGATGGACGAGATCGGCCGCGGCACCTCGACCTTCGACGGCCTCGCGCTCGCCGGCGCGATCGCCACCCACCTGCACGAGAAGAACCGCTCGTTCACGCTGTTCGCGACCCACTACTTCGAGCTGACCGAGTTCCCGGCCAGGCACCACGGCGCGCTCAACATGCACGTCTCGGCGGCCGAGAGCGGCGACCAGATCGTGTTCCTGCACGCCATCGAGGCCGGCCCGGC
>JAEKLQ010000103.1 GCA_019509785.1 Fibrobacterota bacterium
CGCTGCTCGCGAATCCACTCGACGCCTCGCATCCATACGCGCCATATCTCGGTGAGCACGCGGTGCCGGAATTCGGCACGCTCTCGGCCGCTGATGGTCAGGAGCTCGAGTACATGCTGCTCAGGCCGCGCGAGCTGGAGCCCGGCAAGCGTTACCCGGTGCTCGTCGACGTATACGGTGGCCCCGGCGTGCAGCGCGTGATGAACGCGTGGGGCAACCTGTTCCACCAGTACCTCGCGCAGCACGGCTACGTGGTCTTCATGCTCGACAACCGCGGCAGTGGCCTGTGCGGCACGAAATTCGAGACGACGCTGGTCGAGAACGGCGCGGGACGCATGGCGGGCGTCGAGGTGCAGGACCAGCTTCGCGGTGTCGAGTTCCTGCGCCGCCTGCCGTACGTGGACGGCGCACGCATCGGCATCTTCGGCTGGAGTTACGGCGGCTACATGACGCTCATGTGCCTGATGCAGGCGCCGGATGCCTTCGCGGCGGGCGTGGCGGGCGCGCCCGTCACCGACTGGTCGCTGTACGACACGCACTATACCGAGCGCTATCTATCTACCCCGCAGGCGAATGCCGCAGGTTACGCCGCGAGCAACGTGCTGACGTACGCGGACCGGCTGCGCCGCCCGCTGCTGCTGGTGCACGGCATGGCCGACGACAACGTGCTGTTCGCGCACAGCACCGCGCTCATGAAGAAATTGCAGGACCTGCAGAAACCGTTCGATCTCATGACGTACCCGGGCGGCAAGCACGGCCTCATCCGCCAGAGCTCGACCGGGCTGCACGCGGAATCGAACCTGGTGCGGTTCTTCGACGAGAAGCTCGGCGCGGGTCCGCGCTAGTCGTCATCCTTGCGGCGCAGGTAGCGGAGGTACGCGGCGCGCGCGTCCGCGACGTCGAACAGGTCCTCGAGGCGGCGCGGCCGCGCATGCATCAGCCCGAGCCAGGCCGCGGATCCCTTCATGTGCAGATCCATCCCGAGCTCGGATGCGGCGGCGACGATCTCGTCGTCGGTTGCCATCACGAGCTCGCGTTCGAGGCCGATGAGCACGCGGTCGAGCGCGAGCTCGGATCGCGGCGACTTCAGTTCTTTCCGCATGTGAGTCCTTCGCGCAGCAAGCAGCGGCGAATCCGTTTGCGTGCCGAGTCGTAGCCAGTCCGGCTGATCGCGAGTCTTGCGCGGATCTGTTCGGGCTCGAGCCCTTCCGCGATCGCACCGATGATCGACAGCGCGACTGCATCCGCCGCGAACAGCGCGCGCAGGTTATCCAGTTCCTCGGCCGCGATGAGCGAGCGCTCGAGGTCCACCGACGGATCCTTGATCTCGACGCGCGACCCTTCGTCATCGCCGCTGCGCTGACGACGGCCCCGACGCAGATGGTCGGTGCGCAGACTACGCATGATGCCGGCGAGGAACGGGACCACTGGAACATCGGGCGGCCTGACGCGCTTGCCGGTCAGCAGGCGCGTGATCGCCTCCTGCAGCAGGTCGTCCCAGGTCACGTCTGCCGGCAGCCCGCGCGCGTGGAGTCGCGCGATGGCCTTCAGCCGCAAGAGGTCCATCGGCGTGAGGAGCTCGAGCGCGAGCGCCGATTGCGTCGGCAGGACCGTGTGGTCATCGGCGAGTCGCGGAATGCGCCTGGGGTCTGCCACGCTTCATCACCTCTGGTGATGTATGCGCATGGGGCAGCGCGCCGCGGACGTCACCCGCGAAATTTCAGAGCTTGATGCGTCCGCCGCCCGGCGCGCCGCCCATTCCGCCACCGGCCTCGGGCACGACGATGCGGGAGGCCTGTTCGCGGCGCATCTCGCGCGCCTCTTCGATGGCCTGTTCGATCGCGATCTTCACGGCCTCGGGGAACTTGTTGCACGCGTCCTCGAGCGAGGTCGCCTCGAGCTCGAACGCGAGCGGCAACACACCCGCCGGCGTGAGCAGCTCAGCACCGTGCGCGTCGTGTCGTCGGTGCCATCCCCCTTCACGGGTGTGAGCCGGCGCAGCGTGCCCGCCTTGCGGTCCGTGAAGATCTCTTCGCGATAGAGCTGCGTCGCGTCGAGCTTGATTTCGGGGAGCTGTTGTTCGTTGGCCATGGGAGTCTTCCGGTCATGCCGAGGCGCGGGATGATAACAACTGAAGTGCCGCGATGAACGGTTCGTCGGCGGGCAGGAGCCGTTCATTGCCGAGTGACTGACAGTCCACCCACTTGAGGGCTTGTCCGTCGAGCCCGCGCGGCTCACCGCGCAGCAGGCGCGCCTTCCAGAGCACGAGATCGACGATGCGGTCGGGATATTCGTGCGACAGCGTCATGATTTCGGTTTCAGACTGCGATTCGATGCCGAGCTCTTCGCGCAGCTCGCGTTCGAGCGCCGCGGCGTCGCTCTCGCCCGTGCCCACTTTGCCGCCGGGAAATTCCCACCAGCCTGCCATGTGCTTGCCGGGCGGCCGCTCGGCGATGAGCACCCGGCGCTGCGCGTCGAACAGGGCGGCAGCAACGACACGGAGACGTGGCTTGATGACCGACCTCATTCGCCGGGAAACGGCAACTGTGCCGGTTACTCGACGCCTTCGAGCACGCCGTGACAGTTCTTGAATTTCTTGCCGCTGCCGCACGGACACGGCTGGTTGCGACCGACCTTCGGCGCGGCGCGCACGGGACGCTGCGCAGGCATCTGGGTCGGCTGCGCCGGCCGGGCGCCCTGCGGGACCCCACCCTGCGCGGCCGCAGCCTGGGCCGCCGCGGCCTGGGCCTCGGCATCGCCCGCCGAACCGAGCTGCGCCAGCGAAGCCGCCTCGGCGTGCTGCGCCTGCAGACGCTGGTTGAGACGCGCGCGGCGCGCTTCTTCCTCGCGTTCCAGCTGCTCGCGCGATTTCATCTGCACTTCGAGCGTGGAGAGGATCGTGACGGTGTCGAACTTGATGCGCTCGAGCATCGCGGCGAACAGCTCGAACGCCTCGCGCTTGTATTCGAAGCGGTAATCCTTCTGCGCATAGCCGCGCAGGTGGATTCCCTGGCGCAGGTAATCCATCGCGCCCAGATGGTCGCGCCACTGCTGGTCGAGCACGCGCAGCATGACGTCCTTCTCGAAGAACCGCATGATCGGGGTGCCTTCGGCATCGCGACCGATACGTTCGACCTTGGCGTCGTACATCGCATCGACGGCGCCCACGATGCGACCACGCAGCGTCGCTTCCTCGAGGTCGGGCTGATCCTTGAGCCACTGCGCAGGGTCGACCTGCGTCGCAAAATTCTTCTCGATGGCCTTTGCGAGCCCGTCGAGATTCCACTCCTCGTGGCTCAGATTGCTCGGCAGGTACTGGTCGAGCAGTCCGCCCACGACCTCCTGTCGGATGCCACGAACGGCGTCCGCGAGATTGTCCGCGCCCATGAGCTCGGTGCGCTGCTGGTAGATGACCTTGCGCTGGTCGTTGGCGACGTCGTCGAACGTGAGCAGCTGTTTGCGCACGTCGAAGTTGTGCGCCTCGACCTTGCGTTGCGCCTTCTCGATCTGGCGCGTGAGCATGCCGCTTTCGATGACCTCGCCTTCCTTCATGCCGGCCATGGCGAGCCATTTCTTCGTGCGATTGGGATCGCCGAAGATGCGCATGAGGTTGTCTTCCATCGACAGATAGAAGCGGCTCGAGCCCGGGTCGCC
>JAEKLQ010000104.1 GCA_019509785.1 Fibrobacterota bacterium
ATGCGGCGGCACATCGGCGTGCCAGACGTGCATGCGTTCGTATGGCGCGGCCCGCGCGCCGGATACTTCCTGCCACGCATCGCAGGCCCGCAGGATGCGCTCGCTCGCGCGCGACAGCGCGAACACGCGCAGGTCCACGGGCAGGTCCGCGGCCGGCTGCCCCGCGGGCGGCACCCGGCGGTCGAACACGGTGATGCGCGACGCGGCAATGCCGGTGCG
This sequence comes from Fibrobacterota bacterium, assembly GCA_019509785.1. NCBI lineage: Bacteria > Pseudomonadati > Fibrobacterota > Fibrobacterota bacterium. The sequence continues at coordinate 220 of JAEKLQ010000104.1, forward strand.
GCGCTGGAGCAGCAGCGCCGTGGCGAGGCCGATGGGTCCCGCGCCGACGACCGCGACGTCGCGCTCGGCGCTCATTCGAGCGGCAGTCCGCGCGCGAGCCGCGGCATGCGTCCCGCGAATCCCCAGCTGACGCGCGACAACGCGCGCTTGGCGGTCGGCGACAGGTCGAACATGAGCAGGCCGAAATTGCGTATCAGGCCGAGTCCGGGCGTGTCGTTGCCGAACAGCTTCACGAGGCCGTCGGTGAATCGAGTGACGCCCTTGCGGTCCTCGGCGCGCCACGCCGCGAATTGGTTCAGCAGGTCGTCGAAGCGCTCGGCGTGATCCGCACGTGCGGCGGCGGCGAGCATTTCGGCGAGCGTCGCCGCGTCGCGCAGGCCGAGATTGAACCCCTGCCCCGCCACCGGATGCAGCGCCTGCGCGGCATTGCCGATCAGCACGACGCGGCCCGCCACCGTCTCGTCGGCGCGCGACAGCGCGAGCGGATAGGTATTGCGGCGGCCGATGCGCGTCCAGCGGCCCGCGCGCCAGCCGAATGCGGATTGCAGCTCCGCCGCGAACGCCGCATCGTCCAGCGCCAGCAGCTCCTGCGCGCGACCGGGGCGCACCGCCCACACGACGGCATAGTGTCCGCCCGCCTGGCCGGCGCCGTTCAGCGGCAGCACCGCGAGCGGTCCCGAAGGCGTGAACCGTTCGAACGCCCCGCCGTTGTTAGGCCGGTCGGTCGCCGCGTTGATGACGATGGCGACCTGGTCGTAATCCTCGACGGAGGCGTCGATCCCGGCGCTCGCGCGCAGCACGGAGCCCGCTCCATCGGCGGCCACGGCGACCGCCGCGCGCACGGTTTCGGTCGAACCGCCGGACGCCACCTCGAGCGATACGCCGTCCGCCTGCGGCGTGGCGGACACGAGCTGTGCCGGCACGCGGATGTCGAGATTCGGCGCGCCGCGCAGCGCGGCCCACAGACGCCGAAGCGACCGGCGTCGGAAACGTGGATGGAGCCGATGGCACCCGCGTGCTGCGCCATCTCCGGCCACACGCCCAGTGTCTCGAAGATCTGGCGCGACCCGTTGCCGAGCGCGGTGGTGCGTTCGTCGAAGCTGGGCTGCACGCCGGAGTCCGGCGGCACGCCCTCGATGAGCAGCACGCGCAGCGCCGTGTCGCGCAGCGCGAGCGCGAAGCTCGCGCCGACCATGCCGCCACCGACGATGACGACGTCGTAAGGTTTCATCTCATGCAACGGAAGCCATGAGGCGCTCGATGGCGACCGCGTCCTTCGGCGCACCGGACGTCAGCACTTCGCAGCCGTCGCGGGTGACGACGACGTCGTCCTCGATGCGGATGCCGATGCCGTGGAATTTTTTCGGCGCACCCGGCGTCCCGGGCGCGACGTAGATGCCGGGTTCGATGGTGAGCGCCATGCCGGGCTCGAACACGCGCCACTCGTTGCCGATCTTGTAGTCGCCGACGTCGTGCACGTCCATGCCGAGCCAGTGCCCGGTGCGATGCATGAAGTACTTCCGGTACGCGGCGCTCTCCTCGAGCTTCGCGGGTTTGCCCTTCAGCAGGCCGAGCCGGATGAGGCCCTGCGTGATGACCTTCACCGCCGCCTCGTGCGGTCGGTTCCAGTGATTGCCGGGCTTCACCTGTTCGATGGCCGCGGTGTTCGCCTCGAGCACGACGTCATAGAGCGCGCGCTGCTCGGGCGTGAACCGTCCGTTCACGGGGAACGTCCGCGTGATGTCGGAGGCGTAGCAGTTCACTTCGCATCCGGCATCGATGAGCAGCAGGTCGCCATCATTGAGCACCGCGTCGTTCTCGCGGTAATGCAGGATGCAGCCGTTGGCGCCGCCGCCGACGATGGGCTGATAGGAAGTATCCGCGTTGTAACGCCGGAACTCGTGCAGCACTTCGGCCACGATCTCGTATTCGCGCTTGCCCGGCGCGCACGCCTGCATCGCGCGCACGTGCGCCTGCGCGGCGATCTGCGCGGCCGCGCGCATCGTGTCGACTTCGCCGCGGCTCTTGAAGAGACGCATGTCGTGCAACACGTGGTCGAGCGCCACGATTTCCTGCGGCGGATGCCGGCCGTTGCGCGCCTGCGTGCGCAGGCCGTTGACCCAGCCGACGACGCGCTGGTCGAACTCGGGGTGCGTGCCCATCGCGTAGTAGACCTTCGCGCGGTTTTCGAGCAGCCCGGGCAGGATCTCGTCGATGTCCGTGATGGGGAATGCATGGTCGGCGCCGAAATCGCGCACCGCACCGACCGGCCCCGCGCGCCGGCCGTCCCAGGTCTCGCGCGTCGGATCGCGGTCGCGCACGAACAGGATGTACTCGCCCTGCGGCCGACCCGGCACGAGCACGGCGACCGATTCCGGTTCGTTGAACCCGGTGAGATAGAAGAAGTCGCTGTCGGGACGGTATGCGTACTCGACGTCGTTGTTGCGCAGCCTCACGGGCGCGGAGGGCACGATGGCGATCGAGTCGCGACCCATGAGCTTCGAGAGCGCGCGGCGCCGGCGGCCGAACTCCTCGCGCGCGATCGTCGGAATGGATGCGGTGCCCGCCACTTTCGTGCGACGGGCCGATGTCGACCGGCCCGATTTCTGGAGATTGTTAATGGATCGACGCGGCGCCGGGCGCCGGCTCCTCGCCGCGCGCCGGCGCGAGCTCGACGAACAGCAGCTGCGCGCCGACGCGCACGAATTCCACCACCTCGGCGAACGCGACCTCGTTCTCTTCGTTGTCGTCGCCCGCGTCGACGCCGACCTGGGTGATCTCGGTGAAGTCGCGGATG
>JAEKLQ010000105.1 GCA_019509785.1 Fibrobacterota bacterium
GGGGCCGAAGCGCTCTTTAACGAGCGCCGTTCGCGTTCGGTCTTGGATATTTATACTCCTTAGAAAGGAGGTGATCCAGCCGCACCTTCCGATACGGCTACCTTGTTACGACTTAGCCCCAATTAGAGATCTCGCTTTAGGCGCTTGGCTCCCTTGCGGGTTACCGAAGCGACTTAGAGCGCTCTCTCCTTTCGTGGCTTGACGGGCGGTGTGTACAAGGCCCGGGAACGTATTCACCGCGGCGTTCTGATCCGCGATTACTAGCGATTCCACCTTCATGAGGTCGAGTTGCAGACCTCAATCTGAACTGAGGGCGCTTTTGGGGATTGGCTCCAGCTTGCGCTCTTGCGACCCTTTGTAACGCCCATTGTAGCACGTGTGTAGCCCAAGACGTAAGGGCCATGATGACTTGACGTCGTCCCCACCTTCCTCCGCGTTATTCGCGGCAGTCTCTCTAGAGGGCCCAACTGAATGATGGCAACTAGAAACGAGGGTTGCGCTCGTTGCGGGACTTAACCCAACATCTCACGACACGAGCTGACGACAGCCATGCAGCACCTGTGTGGGAAGCTCTATTGCTAGAGAGGGACGATCTCTCGTCCTGTCTTCCCCATGTCAAGCCTTGGTAAGGTTCTTCGCGTTGCGTCGAATTAAACCACATGCTCCACCGCTTGTGCGGGCCCCCGTCAATTCCTTTGAGTTTCAGTCTTGCGACCGTACTCCCCAGGCGGAATACTTAACGCGTTAGCTGCGGCTCTGGACCGTTGACGGGCCCAAAACCTAGTATTCATCGTTTATGGCATGGACTACCAGGGTATCTAATCCTGTTTGCTCCCCATGCTTTCGAGCCTCAGCGTCAATATGTGTCCAGTCAGCCGCCTTCGCAACTGGTGTTCTTGGGGATCTCTACGCATTCCACCGCTACACCCCCAATTCCACTGACCTCTCCACTATTCAAGATTCCCAGTTTAAAGTGCCGGTCCGGGGTTGGGCCCCGGGATTAAACACCTTACTTAAGAACCCGCCTACGCTCCCTTTACGCCCAGTGATTCCGAACAACATTTGCCCCCCTCGTATTACCGCGGCTGCTGGCACGAAGTTAGCCGGGGCTTCCTTCGCAGGTACATTCAAATGCCTAAAAGGCCTTTTATTCCCTGCTGACAGTGGTTTACACACCGAAATGCTTCATCCCACACATGGCGTTGCTGCGTCAGGGTTTCCCCCATTGCGCAAAATTCCCTACTGCTGCCTCCCGTAGGAGTCTGGGCCGTATCTCAGTCCCAATGTGTCCGTACACCCTCTCAGGCCGGATACCCATCGTCGCCTTGGTGGTCCGTTACACCGCCAACAAGCTAATGGGACGCAAAGTCATCCTGAAGTGGCCGAAGCCTTTTGAGAAGAGAAGATGCCTTCTCCATCATTATGCGGTATTAGCTATCCGTTGGGATAGTTATTCCCCGCTTCAGGGCAGATTCTTTACGTGTTACTCACCCGTCCGCCGCTGGTATTGCTACCCGCTCGACTTGCATGTATGAGGCACGCCATCAACGTTCGTTCTGAGCCAGGATCAAACTCTCCATTGATTCTTTATAATCTTTGGAGCGAAACCTTCGGCTGGCTAGCCGATGTGGTTTCTACTCGCATCGTCCCTAGGTGGCCAAGACAAATCCCGAAGGACTCATCCCTCACCCAGAGCTCCCGCTCCGCGAAGACAATCCCGTGGGATTGTCCATTTACTGCTTGTTCCTGATTCTTCTCTCAAAGAGCCACCCGGTCTCAAAGGACCGGGCTTTGCACCTGAACTCGAGGTTCAGGTCCCCGTTTTTCAGCGGGGGAGGAATAAGATACTTCACTATTCCAGCACCGTCAACGGTTTGCAGGGAATTTTTTTCTCCGCTTGGAGTCCGATTTTGGACGGGCCCCTGAAGTCCAGAGCGCACTTTTTGCCATCTTTTCAACGACCTGTCC
>JAEKLQ010000106.1 GCA_019509785.1 Fibrobacterota bacterium
GAGCGAGCTCGCGGGCGTGGTCCGGTACTTGACGATGATGCGGTCCGTGTAAGTCGCGTCGGCGGCGTGTGCCGCCAGCGGCGTGACCAACATCAGTCCGATCGCGAACGCACGGAGGCTCCTGCCTCCAAAATCAGATAGGCGATTCATAAATCTCCCTGCAGTTGGATTACTGGGGAGTCCCTGCAGAAGTCAGCTGCAACGGCAGAGGTGAGGACGAGCGATGTCCGGCGCGTTCCTGCGCCCTGATTGTTAGAAGCATCCTGCACTGCTCCGTGGTTCGGCGTTCGCGGCCGAACCGCGACGCACACCTAACTTCTGCAGAGACTCCCCGGGTTGCGCGAACCCTTCCCTGGTCGTCCCGCGCGTGGGACGGAAGCTAGGCCGATCGCGGCGGTATATCAAGCGCGCGATGCGCAGAGGTGCGCGCTGTCGGCGGACGGCGCCACTGGTGCCCGGCGCCTTGCGTTTCGATGCGGCAGGGAGTATTCGCGCGCGACCGATGCGGACGGATGAAAGCGCTATCTAGTCAGCGGTTCTCCTAGGCGGACTCACGGCGCGGACCATGTCCGGATCCGGTACACGAAATCCCGATCGCTGCCTGCCTTGCGGTGGCAGCTCGCGCAGTGCACCGCCTTGTCGGGCGTGATCAGCGCGCTGCCGTCGGGTCGATACGTGGAGAATTCCCACTCGCCCGCGCGCTCGTCGGCGTAGATCGCGCCGAACCCCGCGATGCGTCGCATGACAGCGAGATAGTCGATTTTTCCCTTGAGCGGCTGCCCGCGCGCGTCGCGCATGAGCTCGCCCTCGCCGTCACGCTGCGGCTGCGCGAACTCCATGACGATGACGGAGCCGTCCGGATACCGCTCCTGCGAGAAACCCGTGACGGAGCCCGCGAGCTCGTTGACGAACACGGTGGTCACGCCGGATTTCTCGTCGAACAGCGCATCGCCCACGCGGCGCAGGCTCGTCGCGTAGTGGGCCGGAAGCGCGGCGGCGGGAGCGGCCGCCGCGGCTGGCGTATCGCCGGGATGCGCGACGTTGGCGCCGGTCAGCATGGCCATCCAGCCGAATGTCATCGAAGCAAACAATGCGGGTGGTTTCATGGCGCGGATTCAACGCGCCGGGCGGGCCGCCGGAAAGCGGTTTGCGACCAAGGCGACGCGGGGCGCGACGAACTGGCCGCACGCCGCGACGGGCTCAGCCGCCGGGCTGGAGCCGGCGTTGCAGATCCTTGAGATAGGCCGGGCTCGCCTCGAGCTGTTCACCACTGCGCAACACGACCACCGGATCGTGCTCTCGGTCGGCCACGAACTCGCGCACGCGCTGAGGGTTTCGCGCAACACGTGTATTTCCGTGCCGACGCGCAGTCGCACGTAGTCGCCCCAGGCCTCGATGAAGTCGATCTCTTCCGGACGCAGCACGACCACGCGCTCGCGCTTCTTCACGAGAATGCAGGGTGCCTCCTGGGCCGCGGACGTCGCGCGCACGAGGCCGGCGTACTGTCGCTCGAGCGTGCGGCGCGCACCGCCCGCGAGGAAACTCCGCGCCCGTTCCAGCGACTTGTGCACGCGCTCCGCACCGAACGGCTTGAGCAGGTAGTCGAGCGCTTCGGCCTCGAACGCCTGCAGCGCGAAGCGATCGTGCGCCGTGACGAAGATCACCGCCGGCATCTGCCGGGGTCCGACCGTCGCCAGCACCTCGAAGCCGTTCAAGTCGGGCATCTGCACGTCGAGGAACAGCAGGTCCGGGCGTTGCTCGAGGATGGCCGCGACGGCGGCGCGTCCATCCTTGCACGGCGCGAGCAGCGTGAGGCCCTCCTCACTGCTCAGGATGCGCTGCAGACGCTGCCGCGCCAGCGGCTCGTCATCGACGATGAGCACGCGCAGCGTCATGCGATGGAGAACGGCAGGCGCAAACGGATCGTGAATCCGTCGGCGGCCTGCACCTCGAACGACTGCCGTGCACCGTACAGGCGCTCGAGACGCGCACGCGTGTTGGCGAGACCGATGCCCTGCGGCCGCTCCCCCTCGGCGCGCGACAGTCCCGGACCGTCGTCGTGGACCTCGAGGCGGACGAAGCCACCCTCGCGCCGCGCACCGATAACCAGCGTACCGCCGGCCGATGCCGCGGCGATGCCGTGCTGGATGGCGTTCTCGACGAGGGGCTGCAACACGAGGCTCGGCACACGCGCCTCGAGCACTGCCGGCTCGATGTCCCAGCTCACACGCAGCCGTTCGCCGAGCCGCATCTGCTCGATGTCGACGTAGCCCCGGATGAAGTCGAGCTCTTCGGCCAGCGTCACCTCGTGTCGCGTCGAACCCTGCAACGCCTGCCGCAGCAATTCCCCGAGCCGCACGATGAGGCGCTCGGCGAGCTTCGCATCCGTGTGCACGAGCTCGGCCATCGAGTGCAGCGAGTTGAAGAGGAAATGGGGATTCAGCTGGCTGCGCAACGCGTCGAGCTGCGCCAGGTGGAGCAGCGATTCGAGCTCGACGGCCTGGATCTGGCGATCGCGTGCTTCGCGGTAGAAGATCGCCGCGTGCCAGGCGAGCACGAAGCCCGCATAGATGGGCAGGTCGACGGCGGCGACGCGTATCGCCTGCCGGAACGATTCCGCCGACATGGGCACGAGCGGCGGCTCGCAGCCCGCGCAGGGAAGCAACTGGTACTCGACGTTCTGCAGCGCCTGCGAGAGGAACGGAACCAGGAACAGGCCGATCAGTGAGCCCAGCGCGAGCGCCGGGGCGCGCACGCTCCACGACAGGTCTTTCACCGTCCGGCACCACCAGAAGACCAGCGGCACAAGAATCCACCACGCCAGCCAGTAGATGGCCTCTGACGCGAATGCGCGGGTCCAGGGCGTGACGTAGCCCGCGAAGTACAGTTGCGAGCCGAAGATGCAGGTCAGCAGCAGCCACAGGCCGGCGTAGATCAGCCAGCGCGGCGCGGTGCGCGAAGTCTGCGGCGCGTGAGCTCCTTGGGTTTGTCGCCCACGAACGGGTTGACGTCGCTGCGGAACTCGACCGACACCGGGGTTGCAAACAGGTCGAACTCGTCGCGAAACTTGTTCGCGAGATACCGCTTGTACGACTCCGGCACGTGCGCCGCCTGGCTGCCGTGCACGACGATGCGCGGCGGATTGCGCCCGCCCTGGTGCGCGTAACGCAGGCGGATGCGCCGGCCGCGCACGATCGGCGGCTGGTGCTGGACCATCGCCTTCTCCATGCACCTCGTCAGCGCCGGCGTCGGCATCTTGCGCATCGCCGCCTCGTAGGCGCGGACCATCGACGCCGTGAGGTCGCCGACCGCGGTGCCATGACGCGCGCTGATGAAGTGCACCGGCGCGAACGGCACGAAATCGATCTTGAGCATCAGCAGGCGCTTGATCTCCTCGCGCTGCTCGGGCGGGATGTTGTCCCACTTGTTGACGGCGATGATCAGCGCGCGGCCGCGGTTCAGCGCGAGGCCGAGCACGCTCGCGTCCTGTTCGCCGATCGAGTCGTGCGCGTCGACCAGCATCGTCACGACGTGCGCTTCGGCGATCGCCTGCAGGGTCTTCGACACCGAGAGGTGTTCGATTTCGTCGTCGATCTTCGCGCGGCGACGCACGCCCGCGGTATCGATGAGTGTGAACTGCCGGCCGTCGCGCTCGAACGGCACTAGGATGCTGTCGCGCGTGGTGCCTGCGACCTCGCTCGTGATCACGCGCTCTTCGCCGATGAGGCGATTGATGAGCGTGGACTTGCCGACGTTCGGGCGACCGATGACCGCGATGCGGATGCGCCCG